>NZ_JBIMSN010000072.1:0-120695 GCF_043944905.1 Antrihabitans spumae | reverse complement strand
GCACCATTCTTTGTCTGCGACACAGTCCTCTGCCGAATTAGCGTGAAAGCGCGAGGCTAGCCCCGGCGATCCGGGTGCAAGGACTGGAGAAGTCCTACAAGGACCTGCACGTGCTCAAAGGCGTGAACTTCGATGTGGCAGGCGGGAGCATCTTCGCCCTGCTCGGATCCAACGGTGCCGGCAAGACGACGGTCGCGAAGATCCTGTCGACCCTGCTCACCGCCGATGCCGGGACGGCGGCCGTCGACGGCTTCGATGTCGCGAAGCAACCGGAGCGGGTGCGCCAATCCATCAGCCTCACCGGATAATTCGCGGCAGCCGACGAAATCCTCAGTGGCCGTGAGAATCTCGTGTTGATCGCGCACCTGCGGCACGTGCCGAACTCGGGTGCGGTCGCCGACGACCTCCTGGCACGGTTTTCCCTGACCGACGCAGGTGCGCGGAAGGTGGCGACGTATTCCGGTGGCATGCGCCGCCGACTCGACATCGCGATGAGCCTCATCGGTGATCCTCCTGTCATCTTCCTCGACGAGCCGACGACGGGGCTCGACCCGCAGGCCCGCGTCGAGGTGTGGCAGACCATCAGGGCACTCGCCGACAGCGGCACCACGGTGCTGCTCACCACGCAGTACCTCGAAGAGGCCGAACAACTCGCCGACCGGATCGCGATCCTGCACGAGGGTCGGATCATCGTCGACGGCACCCTCGCCGAACTCGAGCAACTCCTCCCACCCGCCGAAGTCGAATACGTCGAAAAGCGTCCCACCCTGGAAGACGTCTTCTTCGCGATCGTCGGCAACCCACGTGCAGCCGCGCAGTCGGCACCAACAGGACAGGAACGACGATGACTGGAACAGCGATGACCGCACATACCCTCGGCGACACGCGCTACCTGCTCGGCCGCTCGCTGCGTCACATCACACGCAGCATCGACACCATCATCACGACGGCGATCACTCCGATCGCGATGCTGTTGCTGTTCGTCTACGTCTTCGGTGGCGCGATCGACACCGGAACGGATTCCTATGTGACCTATCTGCTGCCCGGCATCCTGCTCATCACGATCGCGTCGGGCATCTCCTACACCGCCTACCGGTTGTTCCTGGACATGAAGAACGGCATCGTCGAGCGGTTCCAGTCGATGCCGATCGCCCGCTCGGCGATCCTGTGGGCGCACGTGCTGACGTCGTTGGTCGCCAACCTGATCTCGATCGTGGTCGTCGTGCTCGTCGCCCTTGCCATGGGGTTCCGCTCCTCGGCGGGAGTGCCTGCCTGGCTTGCCGTCGCGGGCATTCTGCTGCTCTTCACCCTGGCGCTGACCTGGCTTGCCGTCATTCCCGGTCTCACCGCGTCGACCCCGGACGGGGCGGGTGCGTTCTCCTACCCGCTGGTGTTCCTACCGTTCATCAGCTCGGCATTCGTGCCGACCGACTCGATGCCCGGCCCGGTGCGGGCCTTCGCCGAGCACCAACCGGTGACGTCCATCGTCAACGCGATCCGCGACCTGCTCGCCCAGCAACCGGTTGGTACGAGCATCTGGATCGCACTCGCCTGGTGCGTCGGCATCCTGATCGTCGCGTACTTCTTCGCCATGCGGATCTACCGCCGCAAGATCGCCTAGCGCGCCGACACACAGCCGGGTCGTCCTCGAGGGCGGCCCGACTTCGCGTTCTACGACGAGGGTGCGATCAGCATCCGCTTGAGGATCTTGCCCGTCGCGGTTCGAGGCAGCGAGCTGAGAAAAGTGACGTCGCGCGGCACGGAGAACCGACTCAACCGGTGATGAATGTAGGAGCGGACCATGTCCTGGTCGAGGCGCGCACCGTCACGAGGTACGACGAATGCAACAAGGCGCTGACCGTACTCGGCATCGGGCACGCCGACCACCGCCACCTCGCTGACCTGCGGCAGGTAGGACAGCGCCTCCTCGACGGGTCGAGGGAAAACGTTCTCACCACCGGAGATGATCATCTCGTCGTCGCGACCGGAGACGAACAGACGACCATCCGCGTCGACGTAGCCGAGGTCGCCGGTGTCCATCAGGGTTCCTTCGACGGTCGGTGGTGCGGAGTTCGTGTACCCGTCGAACAGCATGTCGTTGCCGACGAAAATCTTGCCGACGGCGCCGCGTGGCAAGTGGTTGCCATGCTCGTCGACGATGTCGATCCGCGTACCGAGCGGTGGCCGCCCGGCGGTCGTCGGCGCAACCCGAAGGTCGGTGGGGTCGGCGATCGTTCCCCACGACACCTCGGTCGAGCCGTAGAAGTTGTAGAGAATGTCGCCGAAGGTGTCCATAAAAGCTGTCACCATCGAACCCGACATCGACGATCCACTGCTTGCGACGATACGCAGACTCGACGTGTCGTAACGCGAGCGCACGTCGGCGGGCAGATCCAGGATTCGCTGCAACATCACCGGGACCGCGATCAGCGACGTGCAGCGATTCACCGAAATGGCGCGCAGGCAACTTTCGGCGTCGAACTTGTCCTGTAGCACCACCGTCGATCGGATCGGTGTGCTGATCTGCAGCGCCGCGAAACCCCAGCTGTGGAAAAGCGGCGCCGCGATCATCATGGTTTCGTTCATCTGCAACGGCATCCGGCTCAACATCGCTGCAACGGTGCCGAAGCCTTTCGGCGCGGGTCGCCGGGCGCTCTTGGGGCTGCCGTTCGTGCCCGACGTCAACACGATGAGTCGACCCGGTTCGCTTGGGCGAGTGAAGGTTCGGGGTTCCATCGCGACAAGCTCGTCGAAGGTGAGGCGGCCGGATGGACTCGACCGAGGCGACGTACTTATCCTCGGCAGTTGCGGCCGAAGGTAGGTGATGACGGGTTCGAATTCCTCGTCGACGAACATCACCGCCGGGTTGTGACGATCGATCAGTTCTTCGATCTGCCGTGCGCCCAAACCGGTGTTGAACAGGACGAGATCGACGCCGAGTTTTCCGCACGCCACCATTGCCTCGACCATCGCCGAGTGGTTGCGCGCGAGTATCGCGACAGTCGATCCCGGGGTGACGCCGATCGTCGGCAAGGTGCCCGCCAGGCGGGAAGTCCGTTCGTGCAGTTCGGCAAAGGTGCGTGAGCCGCGCTCGTCGATGATCGCGACGTGCTTCGGATCGCGCGCGGCAGCCGCAGCGAACCCACCCGCAAGGTTGAAGCCCCACTTGGCCAGCGAGTTGAGCTGGCGGATGCCCTTGTCCGGGCGAGCTGCCCGCACGACTCCGGTTTTGACCATCGTCTTGGCGATGCTCAGTTGCAACGAGCGATAGTCTCCCGAGTTGGAAACCAGTGACGTCGAGCTGCCTGCGAGGTAGTCCCCGACGCGGGCGATCCCGTCCCTCGTCCAGTTGGTCAGATCGGAATTGTCGTAGGTGATGACCTTCGGATGGATCGCGCCTGGTTTGAAGAAAGTCGCGATGATTCGAGTGCGATTCGCGTCGGCCTCGAAAAGCCGGACGGATACGAAACTTCCGGTGTCGAGACTTTCGATCGTGAATTCCTCGCCGCGGCGTCCGACGACGATGTGCAGGCGGTGGTTGCGAGCCTTCGCATCCGGCGGGCCGATCGTCAGCGAAAAGACAGCCGGCCGACCCGATTCGGATTCGAGCAGCTGTTCACTTGCGCCGATGCCACGAAAAAAACGCGAATACCATTCCGGCGCGACGAGGAAATCCCACACCGCGTGGCGTGGGTGCTCGATAAGTAGATCGACGTCGATCACATCGGACAGCACTGCGTTTCCCGTCGGTTCCGGCCTCCACCGCCTTGGTCTGTTCCGTATTTGTACTGACACGCCGACCTGCGGTCAAGCTCGAAATCGTTACCTACGACAGGCGCTCCGCGAATTGTGCGCACCGCAATTGTGCATATTTCTAAGCCGGCCAGAAGAAAGCGATTCATAAAGGATGCACGGTCGGCGGCTAGGAATTTACGCCTTGACACTTGGCCTTATCTGTCTCATAGTCGACACATGACGACGATTTCGTCCAACCGTGCAGTGTTCCTGCCCAGGTCAGGCGAGTCCTGGCGTGATCCGTGGCCGATGTATGCCGCGCTCCGTGATGACGATCCCGTCCACCACGTCGTGCCCGACGAAGAACCCGACGACGATTACTACGTCCTGTCGCGGCACGCGGATGTCTATGCGGCAGCACGCGATACAACGACGTTCTCCTCCGCAAAGGGCCTCACGACAACCTACGGCGAGTTGGAAAAGATTGGCCTGCAGGACAATCCGCCGCTGGTGATGCTGGATCCACCGGACCACACGGCATTTCGGCGGCCGGTGTCGAAGGGATTCACCCCACGCCACGTCACCAGCGTCGAACCCGTGGTCAGGGAATTCGTCGTCGAACGCATCGAAGAACTGCGGTCGGCGGGCGAAGGCGATGTGGTCCGCGAGTTGTTCAAGCCGTTGCCGAGCATGGTCGTAGCCCACTATCTCGGTGTGCCGGAAAGCGATCGCGATCGGTTCGACGGCTGGACCGAAGCTATCGTCGCCGCCAATGCGCTCGGCGATCCGCTGCAGGCTGCGACTGCGGTGACCGAGCTGATGGGCTACTTCGCGCAGCTGATCGAACTCCGCCGTCGCGAGCTCGCCGACGACACGATCTCGCACCTGGTCGCCTCCGGGATGGGCGTCGACGGCGACATCGCGGGGATGCTGTCGATACTCGGGTTCGCGTTCACGATGGTGACCGGCGGCAACGACACGACAACCGGTTTGCTCGGTGGCGCAGTGCAGTTGCTGACCATCGACCTCGACCAACGCCGCCGCCTGATCGACGATCCGGCAACCATCCCCGACGCCATCGAAGAATTGTTACGGCTCACGGCACCTGTTCAGGGGCTGGCCCGGACCACGACCCGAGACGTCGACATCGACGGCTGCGTCATCCCGGCGGGCCGAAAGACATTGCTGCTCTACGGTTCTGCCAACCGTGATCCGCGTGAGTACGGACCCGACGCAGAGCGTCTCGACGTCACGCGCAGACCGGCCAAGATCATGAGTTTCAGCCATGGCGCACACCATTGCCTCGGCGCTGCGGCGGCCAGGTTGCAGGCACGCGTCGCGCTCGAAGAACTGCTCGCGCGCTGCCCCGACTTCACGGTCGACATCGATCGCGTCGTCTACGCCGACGGCAACTACGTGCGCAGGCCGGTCAGCGTGCCGTTCAAGGTGAGTGGCGTATGAGCAACTGGCTCGGCACCGAACGCAACGACGTCGCGTCCGACCGCATCCTCGACGCGGCAGCCAAACTGTTCGTCGAGCGTGGCGTCGCATCGTCGTCGATGGCCGACATCGCGCGCGCATCCGGATGCTCGCGGGCGACGCTCTATAGGTATTTCGACAGTCGCCGCACTCTGCAGATTGCCTTCATGCAGCGCGAGACCCGGCGCATCGCCGGGCGGATCGCGCGCGAATTCACCCTCGGCGGCGACCCGGGGGAGCAGATGGTGTCAGCAATTCTGGCCGCAGTGGCGGAGGTTCGGGCCGACCCGACCCTGATCGCGTGGTTCAGCACCGGTGATTCCGGCGTCGCGAACGAACTGGCCTACTCGTCGGAAATGCTGGAGGTACTTGCCGGCGCGATACTCGGCGAGGTCGGCTTGGCAGGGGACAGGGCGGCCAAGCTGGGTCGTTGGCTGCTTCGCGTCGTGCTGTCGCTGTTGACGGTTCCCGGCGAGAGCGCCGACGACGAACGAGAGTTGCTCACCCTCTTCGTCGCGCCGCTCGTGCGCGACATCGCCTGACCGAACTCCGCTCGAAAAGATTTCTCGAAAACAGTCTTGACCTTGACGTAGCGTCAACTTGCAAGCTTGTTTCATCGACGAAATCGAAACGGAGGAGGAATGGGCGAGAAGATCGCGACGCTGCAACCGACGGAATGGTCCATCCAGGATCTGGCCAAGGCTGCAGGAACGACGAGTCGGACTCTGCGGCACTACGGGCAGGTCGGGCTGTTGGAACCGTCGCGAATCGGTAGCAACGGCTATCGGTACTACAACCAGGACTCACTTGTTCGGTTGCAACGAATCCTGTTGTTGCGCGACCTCGGCCTCGGCTTGGGAGCCATCGGCGAGGTACTACGTGGCAAACAGGACACGGCAGCCGCACTACGGACCCACTTGAGCCTGCTCGAACAGGAGCAGGACCGGATCCGCCGTCAGATTCAGTCGGTGCACACAACACTGCGAAAAACGGAAGGAGGTGAACAACTCATGGCACAGGAAGTTTTCGACGGGTTCGATCACACCCAGTACAAGGACGAAGTGATCGAGCGCTGGGGCAAGGAAGCCTACGAGAGCGGCGACAAGTGGTGGAACTCGATGAGCGACTCCGAGAAGAAGGGGTTCCAACAGCGCCAGGTCGACATCGCGAGTGCTTTCGCGACGGCACACCAGGCCGGTATCGCGGCTGACACCGACCAGGTGCAGGCGATCACGCAGCGTCTCTACGACTGGGTCGGCATCGGTTGGCAGGGCAAGGCTGTCGAGGCCGAAGCTTTCGCCGGACTCGGCCAGATGTACGTCGACGATCCGCGCTTCACGGCGACCTTCGACGTCCACGGTGAGGGCACCGCGGCATTCATCCGCGATGCGATGCGGGTCTTCGCAGATCGCATGTAGGCGGCACGCCGCTCGTGAGTCTTTTCGGAGGGCGGACCCTCCGGAAAGACTCACGAGGCGCGGCGCGCCCTCGGCGTCCGATACGCTCAGTTCCCGTGACCGCTGCTACGCCCGAAGGCCCGCCCCCCGGCAAATACGACCTGATCATCGTCGGCTCCGGATTCTTCGGACTGACCATCGCCGAGCGCGCGGCCACCCAGTTGGGCAAGCGCGTCCTCGTCTTGGACAGGCGCTACCACCTCGGCGGCAACGCATATTCCGAGGCCGAACCACAAACCGGCATCGAGGTCCACAAGTACGGCGCGCACCTTTTCCACACGTCGAACAAGCGGGTCTGGGACTACGTCACCCAGTTCACCGAATTCACCGGCTACCAGCACCGCGTCTACGCGATGCACAAGGGCCAGTCCTATCAGTTCCCCATGGGCCTCGGCCTGATCTCGCAGTTCTTCGGCCGCTACTACTCGCCTGAGGAAGCCCGCACGCTGATCGCCGAACAGGCTGCCGAATTCGACACCAAGGACGCGGCGAACCTGGAAGAGAAAGCGATCTCGCTCATCGGCCGCCCGCTCTACGAGGCGTTCATCCGGGACTACACCGCCAAGCAGTGGCAGACCGACCCGAAGGAACTGCCCGCAGGCAACATCACGCGACTGCCGGTGCGCTACAACTTCGACAACCGCTACTTCAACGACACCTACGAGGGTCTGCCCGTCGACGGCTACACCAAGTGGCTGGAAAACATGGCCGCCGACGAGAAGATCGAGGTTCGCCTCGACACCGACTTCTTCGACATCCGCGACCAGTTGATCGCCGAGAGCCCGGATGCACCGATCGTCTACACCGGACCGCTCGACCGCTACTTCGACTTCAGCGAGGGCGAGCTCGGGTGGCGCACCCTCGACTTCGAAACCGAAGTGCTGGAGACGGGTGACTTCCAGGGCACCCCGGTGATGAACTACAACGACGCCGACGCGCGCTTCACCCGTATTCACGAGTTCCGGCACTTCCATCCCGAACGGGAATACCCGAAGGACAAGACGGTCATCATGCGGGAGTACTCCCGCTTCGCCGAGAGTGGTGACGAGCCGTACTACCCGATCAACACCGCGGAGGACCGCGCGAAGGTGAACGCCTACCGCGCACTTGCCAAGCAGGAGATGGCAACTCGCAAGGTGCTGTTCGGCGGTCGCCTCGGTACCTATCAATACCTCGACATGCACATGGCGATCGCCAGCGCGCTTTCGATGTTCGAGAACACACTGCGCCCGCATTTCGAAACCGGGGAAGCGCTGCACGGAGAAGACGTATGAGCCCGAAGCACGAGTTGATCGCGACGGTCGATTCGCCGTTGTTCGAGGCTGCGGCCGATTCCAAAGGCAAGTCGCTCCTGCAGCGAATCCTGCTGCCGCGACCGGGTGAGCCGCTCGACGTACGGACCCTCTACTTGGAGGAGGCGACGACGAATGCCCGTCGCGCACATGCCACGTCGCGGACCTCGCTGACCATCGGTCTCGAATCGGAAGTGTCGTTCTGTACGTACTTCAACGCGTTCCCTGCCAGCTACTGGCGGCGCTACAGCGTCCTGAAGTCGGTGGTGCTTCGCATCGAGCTCACCGGCCACTGCCGCGTCGACGTCTACCGCTCCAAGGCCGACTCGTCTCGAATTCATGTGCAGGGCAACGAAAGTGCAGGCGGTCTCCTCGAATTCGAGATCGAGCTCGCGCCGTTCGAAGACGGTGGCTGGATCTGGTTCGACATCACTTCCGACACCGAGGTCCAGTTGCTGTCGGCAGGCTGGTTCGCGCCGATCGAAGCGCCGGGTGAGGCGAGTATCGCGGTCGGTATCCCGACCTTCAACCGCCCGACCGACTGCGTCAAAGCCCTTGTGGCACTTGGCTCCGACCCGGCGGTCCTCGACAAGATCAAGGCCGTGATCATCCCGGATCAGGGCACCCGTAAGGCACGCGACGAGCCGGGGTTCGCCGAAGCCGCTGCAGCCCTTGGTGATCGGCTTGCCGTGCACGACCAGCCGAACCTCGGCGGGTCCGGCGGCTACAGCCGCATCATGTACGAGGCGCTGAAAACAACCGACTGCCAATTCATTCTCTTTATGGACGACGACATCGAGATCGAACCCGACTCGATTCTGCGAGCGTTGGCCTTGTCCCGGTTCGCGAAGAAGCCGACCCTCGTCGGCGGCCAGATGCTCAACCTCCAGGAGCGCTCGCACCTGCACTCCATGGGTGAAGCCGTCAACCGCGGCATCTTCATGTGGACCTCTGCGCCCAACGTCGAATACGACCACGACTTCGCGAAGTACCCGCTCAGCGACCGCGAGAACTCGAAACTGCTGCACCGCCGCATCGACGTCGACTTCAACGGCTGGTGGATGTGCATGATTCCGCGCGTCGTCGCCGAGGAACTGGGTCAGCCGCTGCCACTGTTCATCAAGTGGGACGACGTCGAGTACGGACTGCGGGCCAGGGCAGCCGGCTACCCGACCGTCACGATGCCGGGTGCCGCGATCTGGCACATGGCGTGGAGTGACAAGGACGACGCGATCGACTGGCAGGCGTATTTCCACCTGCGCAACCGCCTTGTCGTTGCATCGCTGCACATGCCGGGCAACGGTCGCGGGCTTGTCGTCAACACCGTCAAGGCCACCCTCAAGCACCTGCTCTGCCTCGAATACTCGACGGTCGCGATCCAGAACCTCGCGATCGCCGACTTCATGGCCGGCCCCGACCGGTTGTTCGAGCTTTTACCGACGGCTCTCGGAACGGTCCACGACCTGCGCAAGCAGTTCCCGGATGCCGTCGTCGTGCCGTCGTCGACGGACCTGCCGCTGGCATCGGGAGCCGGCGTCGGCGCTGTCGGTGAACCGGGCAATGCCGTCGCGAAGGTCGCGCGCCTCGGCAAGGGGATCGCGCACAACCTCAAGCCAGCCGACCCCGAACATCACGATCGTCCGCAGCTCAACGTGCCGACGCTCGATGCACGCTGGTACCTGCTTTCCCAGGTCGACGGCGTCACCGTCACAACCGCGGACGGCCGTGGCGTCGTGTTCCGAAAGCGCAGTCCACGCAAGGCGCTCGAGCTGTTCAAGGAAGCGATGCGGCTACGTAAGGAACTGGCCAAACGTTTCCCCGAACTCAAAGCCGAGTACCAGGCAGCGCACCCCGAACTGACGAGCAGGAAGCGGTGGGCCGATGTCTTCGGAATCTGACATCTCCGGGTTCGACAGCCAACCGGTTCCGCGCGAAGTCGCGGTCCTGCAAGCCGTGCAATCAGGCATCGGTGGCAACCCGTCGGTCATCTCGGCTGCCCGCGGCATGTCGCATTTCGGCGAGCACGCACTCGGCTGGGTCGGGCTTGCCGCGATCGGCTGGGTCGCCGACAAACCTCGCCGCCGCCAGTGGGCAGGCGTCGCCGTCGGAGCGGTCGGTGCGCACGCTGCGTCGATCGTCATCAAAAGGGTTGTGCGCAGGCCGCGCCCGAACCATCCCAGCGTTGCCGTGAACGTCTCGACGCCGAGCAAGTTGAGCTTTCCGTCATCGCACGCCACGTCCACCACCGCGGCTGCTGTGCTGATGGGTCGCCTCACCGGGCTACCCTTGCCAGCGTTGCTGGTTCCGCCGATGTTGCTGTCGCGGGTGGTGCTCGGCGTGCACTATCCGACCGATGTGCTCGCAGGCTCCGCACTGGGCGCGGCGTCGGCTGCGGCAGTTCTCGCTGCCGACAAGAAGTTTGGAGACAGACCCCGATGAGCGAAGAGCCCACAGGCCACGATCTCGAAGAAGGCGTGACCAAGGGCCCGCCGAAGACGCTGGCAGGCGGCATCGTCAAGGCCGTCCGCCCACGGCAGTGGGTGAAGAACGTCCTGGTGCTTGCCGCACCGCTCGCAGCTGGTTCGGCGACCCAACTCGACGTGCTCGGCCCTGTCGCCATCGCGTTCGTCGCGTTCTGCATGGCAGCGTCGGGCATCTACCTCGTCAACGACGCGCTCGACGTCGAGGCCGACCGCGCACACCCGACCAAACGTTTCCGCCCGATCGCCGCAGGTGTCCTTCCGGTCAATCTGGCGTATGCGATGTCGGTCGTGCTGCTGGTCGGGTCGATCGCACTGTCTTTCGTCGCGAACTGGCATCTCGCCGTCGTGATGGCCGTCTACATCGTCGTTCAGATCGCGTACTGCCTCGGCCTGAAGCATCAACACGTCATCGACATCTGCATCGTGTCGTCGGGGTTCCTGCTGCGCGCCATCGCAGGTGGCGCTGCCGCGGATATCCCACTGTCGCAGTGGTTCCTGCTGATCATGGCGTTCGGTTCGCTGTTCATGGCAGCGGGCAAGCGCTATGCAGAAATTCAGATCGCGATCAACACGGGCGCAAAGATCAGGAAGTCGCTCGAGTCCTACACGCCGACCTACCTGCGCTTCGTGTGGACGCTGGCGGCGACGGCTGTCGTCGTGTTCTACGGTCTGTGGGCCTTCGAGCAGGACCGTCTGATGGACACCAACTGGTTCGCAATTTCGATGGTTCCGTTTACCATCGCTATTTTGCGTTACGCGGTCGACGTCGATGGGGGCGAGGCCGGCGAACCCGAGGAGATCGCATTGGGCGACCGCGTCCTGCAGCTCCTCGCGATTGCTTGGATCGGAGTGGTTGGTGTCGCTGTCTACCTCGTCTGACGACGTGTCGGAAGCAGGCACGACGCGTCGGCACAGTCGCCGCGCGGACCGTCGCACAGTCGGCGATACGGCAGCGGCCGACAACGGGTCGGTCGGCGCGAAGGCCGGTCGCAGCACACTGGCCCGCGGAGTGTTCTACGCAGGCATCGTTGTCACCGGCCTGATCTTCCTGACCGGCGCTTGGCAGCGACGTTGGATCGCCGACGACGGGCTGATCGTGCTGCGTACGGTCCGCAATCTGCTCGCAGGCAACGGACCCGTCTTCAATGCAGGCGAGCGGGTCGAGACCAACACGAGTGCCGCGTGGACCTACATCGTCTACACCTTCAGCTGGCTGTCCGATGCGAGGCTCGAGTACGTCGTCCTGACGATCTCGCTGACGCTGTCGGTGGCTGCGATCGCGCTTGCGATGCTCGGCGCTGGTCGGCTGTGGGGTCGCTCGGCAATCGGTTCGGGTTCTGTACTTCTGCTCCCCGCGGGCGCTCTCGTCTACATCGCGGTGCCGCCTGCTCGTGACTACGCGTCCTCCGGGCTGGAAAGCTGCCTCGTCATCTTCTGGCTGGCGCTGCTGTGGGTGCTGCTGCTGCGCTGGGCCACTGCAGATCGGCCGAGTCTGACGTCGATTCTCGTCGTATCGTTCGTCGCCGGGCTCGGTCCGCTGGTTCGGCCCGAGATGGTGCTCGTGTCCGTCCTCGTGCTCGCGCTTGTGTTCCTCGCGCCGCAGCGGAAGTGGACCGTTCGCGCGGCAATGGTCGCCGTCGCAGGAATCCTGCCGGTGGGTTACCAGATCTGGCGGATGGGCTACTACGCGCTGCCCTATCCGAACACTGCCGTCGCGAAGGACGCCGCAGGGGCCAAGTGGGGCCAGGGCTTCGCCTACCTCTGGAACCTCGCGGGTCCGTATGTGTTGTGGCTGCCGTTGGCGATCCTGCTCGTCGGCGCAATCGTGCTTGCCAGGCTGACTGCTGCGAAGGCTGTCAAGCCGGTCAAGGCCAAAGATCGCTCCCCTCGCGGGGTGTGGACTCGTGTGCAGGCCGAGCTGCGCTCACCGAGGTTCGTGGTCGGCCTGTTCCTGTTCAGCGGGTTGCTCCTCACCGTGTACGCGTTGCGCGTCGGTGGCGACTTCATGCACGGCCGCATGCTGCTGCCGCAACTGTTCATCTTCCTGCTCCCCGTCGCCGTCGTTCCGGTACCCGTGCCGACCGCATTTCGGGCGTCCGCGGACACGAGGTCCGGCAATATGGCGATCTTCGGGGTCGCCGTCGTCGTCTGGCTGTCGACGGTCGTCTGGGCGAGCCTGGTTGCCTTCACAGGCGGATCCGCGGCCGGCACCACGATCGGCAAGTCCGGAATTGTCGACGAGCGGGCGTTCTACGCCCTCAATACCGGCCATGAACATCCGATCCGGGCTTCGGACTACCTCGACTACCCGCGAATGCGTGCGATGATCAGGACGATCGACGACAACCCCAACGGCGGTCTGCTGATCAACACCCCGTCGTTTATGTATTGGGATCTCGTTCCGCCTCCCGAACCGATTCCGCCGGGCGGCGCCGGACACACCGTGTACTTCCTGAATCTGGGCATGACGAGCATGAACGTCGGCCTGGACGTCCGTGTGCTCGACCAGATGGGGCTTGCCTATCCGTTGGCTGCGCATACCGATCGACTCGAGGACGGCCGAATCGGGCACGACAAGAACCTGTACGCCGACTGGGTGATCGCCGACCTCGCGATGGTCGACATGCATCCATGGATGCCTGCCTACTTCGACGAGGAGTGGGTCGACGAGGCTCAGGTCGCCGTCATGTGTCCGGAGACCCAGGCGCTGATCACGTCGTACCGATCGGAGCTGACCTTCGACCGCTGGAAGCAGAATTTCAAGCGTGCGCTCGAATTCGCGGACTACCGGATCGACAGGGTGCCGAAATACGAGATCCAACGGTGCCATCTGACCCCACCGGTTGCTACGAATGGAAACTGATGGAACTGTCATCACGGGATTTATCTCCGAGGCGCAGCGGTTCGGTATCGTTCGCGGTACTTTGAGTCTCGGTTCGATAACGCATGATGTCTTTTCGACGATGTACCTAAAAGATGTTGCCAGACGCAACATCAGTCACTCTGGCACCGGGGGCCACACGGGCTGATGTGAATCTCCCGGCGCGAAGAACTTCGCGGCCTCAGTTGGTCGCGTGAATTGAAAGGGCGAAGTAGATGCGAGTATTCGCACACCGCACCAGGGAGCCCGGCGCCCGCCGGACTTCTCGATCATGGTTGAGGCGGTCCGCCGCGGCACTGTCGCTGGCCCTCCTGTCACCGCTCGCCGTGGCCGTGGTCGGTACGACCGCCCCAACTGCGCAAGCTGCGTTCAATCCGTCGGGCATCGACTTCTGGGTCGACTCCTCGATGGGACCGATCAAGTCGCGCGTCTTCCGCGCGAACGACGGCAACACCAACCGCGTCGTGTACGCCCTCGACGGCCTGCGTGCGCGTGACGATCTGAACGGCTGGGAGATCGACACCAACGTCGTCGTCGAGCTGCAGAAGTGGAATATCAACGTCGTCATGCCCGTCGGCGGTCAGTGCAGCTTCTACTCCGACTGGATCGCACCGAGCAACTTCTTCGGCATCGGCACCGGATCGTCCTCCGGCTCCGCAACCGGATCCTCGGGCGCCGTCGGTCAGCGCAACACCTACACGTGGGAAACCTTCCTCACCCAGAACCTGCGCTTCGCTCTGCGCGACCGGCTCGGCTTCAACCCGAACCGCAACGGCATCTTCGGCCTCTCTATGGGCGGCAGTGCGGCCCTGACGATGGCTGCCTACCACCCGGACCAGTTCTCGTACGCGGGATCGTTCTCCGGCTACCTCAACGTGTCCGCCCCCGGCATGAAGGAAGCGATGCGCCTCGCGTTCCTTACCCAGAACGGGTTCAACATCGACGCGATGTGGGGTCCGCCGTGGGATCCGCGTTGGTTGCGTAACGACCCCTTCGTGTTCGCACCGCGCCTGAAGGCTCAGAACACGCGTCTCTACATTGCGGCAGGCAGCGGCATTCCCGGCGTCTACGATCAGCCGCGGTCGTTCGTCGATCTGTACAACACCGCCAACGGCATGGGCTTGGAAGCTATCTCCCTGGCCAACACCAAGGCGTTCCAGCTCCGTATGGCATCCCTCGGCTACGGAAACGTCGTCTACGACTTCCCGCCGGTTGGTACACACAGCTGGCCGTGGTGGGCGGACAACGTCTACCGCATGATTCCGGACCTCAGCAACTTCATCGGCTGATGCCGACCCGGTAAGCGATTTCGAAACCGGCCCTGCCACTCGGCAGGGCCGGTTTTGTTTTGTCCGGCCGTGTCAGGCCATGGTTATCAAGTCGTGACCGAAAGTGGTTGTCGCAACACGGGAAGGACAAGCTAGGGTCACCAACCAATAACGGACAAATGCGTCTGGACCGCCGGGGGCTCGGTTGCCTCGGCGGGCAATGTCGAATATTGTCACCGAGAGAGTGTGACCGGAACGTTATTGCACTACCCGCCTGCGTAATGGCGGTCGTGTCCGTTGGAAGTTGGTAGAGCCGCCCTGGCGGACACCGCAGTAGCAGAAAGAGAGCTCTATTCATGCGTCTTGGCAACGCGACGTCGTCCGGAAGTCGGGGCGTTTCCCGCAGTTGGAAACAGCGGGTCCTCGGCCTGACTGCCGCAGCGCTCGTGCTGCCGGTGACGGCTGGTATCGCCGGTGGCGTCGCCACCGCGTCGCCGATCCATGGCGCACCGGTTCTCAGCGCGCCCTCGGGCGGCTTCGAAGAGCTGATCGTCCCGTCGGGCATGGGTCCGATCAAGGTGCAGGTCCAGTGGGCGGCTCGCGGTGGCAACGCGGCGCTCTACCTGCTCGACGGACTCCGCGCTCGCAACGATCGCAACGCCTGGTCGTTCGAGACGAACGCACTGCAGCAGTTCGCGGGCGACAACGTCACCCTCGTCATGCCCGTCGGTGGACAGTCGAGCTTCTACAGCGACTGGTACGCGCCAAGCAACTTCAACGGTCAGAAGACGACCTACAAGTGGGAGACGTTCCTCACCAAGGAACTCCCCGCATTCCTTGCCAACTACGGCGTTTCGCCGACCAACAACGCGATCGCCGGCCTTTCGATGGGTGGCAGTGCAGCGCTGACCCTCGCCGCGTACCACCGCGATCAGTTCAAGGCGGCTGCCGCGTACTCCGGCTACCTGAACATCTCGGCACCGGGTATGCGTGAAGCGATTCGAATCGCGATGCTCGACGCAGGTCGTTTCAACGTCGACTCCATGTGGGGTCCGCCGTGGAGCCCGAACTGGCTGCGCAACGACCCGTTCGTTTTCGCACCGAAGCTCAAGGGCCTCCCGCTCTACATCTCCGCTGCAAGCGGTCTCCCGGGTCCCTACGACCGTCCGACATCCGCGCTCGGCGTCTACAACACGGCCAACGGCATGGCGCTCGAAGCGCTCGCACTCGTGAACACCCGCGCCTTCCAGATCCGTCTCGCGACGCTCGGTGTCCCGGCCCGCTTCGAATTCCCTGCTGCCGGCACGCACTCATGGAAGTACTGGGAAGCGGAGCTGTTCAAGTCCCGCGACATGTTCCTGGACGTTCTCAACGCACGCTGACCGAAACGGTCGAACCGAACGCCGAACCGCCCCGCGCAATCTCGACGATTGCGCGGGGCGGTTGTTTGTGTCGGGGGTGTCAGCTCACGACGAAGGCAAGCAACAGTGGCGAGATTGCTGGATCACGCCACCAGGAAAGCCCGAACCAGACACCGGGTGAGACTTCCCGAATCTCGTCGAGGAGTGGCGGCGTCGGTGAGGGTGCGTAGTTCAGTATCCAGGCCGGTTCGTTATCCACCTTCGAGGTTCCGAGGTAGACGTCTGCGACCCAGCCTTCGATGCCGGCACCGGTGATGCGGTTCTGCAGGTGCCCGCCGTTGCTTCCGGTGTAGAACGTCTTGCCGATCCACAGTGGCGGCGCCATTGCGGCCATGATTGCAGGCCGAGTGACCCAACCACTCGTCACACCGCTGGGTGTGGAACCGGCGGCAGCGGACACGTAGATCTCGTCCTGCTGCTCGACGCTGCATTTGAACCGCAGCGCGTCGATGGTGGCAGCCCGGTCGTGGGGGTACACCGCACAGCCGTTGCCGTAGTCGGTGGGTTCCGCGCTCGCATTGCCGACCGCTGTGAACGGGGCAAGCGCCACAACGGTTCCGAGCGCAAACGCAAGACTTCGAAATCGGTATCTTGGCTGTTCGGTCATGTCCTTCGTATCGTTACCGAGACGAACTTTGTCACTACCTATTACGTTCGATGTGGTCCGAGCCATAGTTTCATGCACCAATTGCAACATCCGTCACATTGGAAACTACCCGTCCCCTGCGCGTCGTCCCCGGAATGGCCTCTTTCGACGTGTAGAACAGAGCTTGCATGCGGGTGCCGAAGGGTGCCCATTGGACGGAAAGTGAGGCCACGCCGATGCGACGCGCACCCGGTTTACGCTCTCGAGCCTTTGGGATGTGTGCGGCGGTGCTGGTCCTGCCACTCGCCGCCGGACTCACCTCCGCGACGGCGTCGGCGACGCCACTCGCTCCCGCATACGAAGCCCCGCCGCTTGCGAAAGCACCTGGCGCTGCGGCGATCACCAACGTCACGTGGTTCACGGATCGTCGCGTTTCGCTCTGGGTCGAATCACCGTCGATGGCAGCTCCGGTCCAAGTGCAGCTGCTGCTGGCCCGTGATTGGAACGCCCGCCCCGAGTCGAAGTTCCCCGCGCTGTTCATGCTCGACGGCCTCCGCGCGCAGGACGGCGAGAACGGCTGGACGCTCGACGCGAAGGCGGAGACCTTCTTCGCCGACAAGAACGTCAACGTCGTACTTCCCATCGGTGGCCAGTCCAGCTTCTACTCCGACTGGCTCGAACCCGACAACGGCAAGAACTACCAGTGGGAGACGTTCCTGACGAAGGAACTCCCGCCCCTGCTCGAAAGCCAGTGGCGCACAACCAATGTCCGCGGTGTGCAGGGCTTGTCGATGGGTGGCACATCCGCGATGTTCCTCGCAGCGCGCAACCCCGACTTCGTGAAATACGCGGCGTCCTACTCCGGCTTCCTTACGACCACGTCGCTCGGCATGCCGCAGGCCATTCAATACGCGATGAACGACGCGGGTGGCTTCAACTCCGGAGCGATGTGGGGTCCGCCGAACAGCGCGGACTGGACCGGCCACGATCCCTACATGCTCGCCGACAAACTCAAAGGCATCAGCCTCTACGTCTCCAGCGGCAGCGGCATGACCGGACCGTTCGACCAGCCGTCCGGAATCCCAGGGGTCAGTACCAACTTCGCGGGTATGGGCCTGGAAATTCTGGCACGCCTCACGTCGCAGAACTTCGCGACGAAGCTCAATCAGCTCGGAATTCCGGCACAGGTCAACTACCGCCCGTCGGGCACGCACTCCTGGCCGTACTGGGATTTCGAGATGCGACAGTCGTGGCCGCAGGCGGCGAGCGCACTCGGCGTCGAGGCCGACAAGCCGGCCTGCAACCCGGCGGGCGCGATCGCGGGCTTGGCATCGGCCAACAACTGGCTCGGTGACTGCCTCACCGGCGAATACAACGTCGCGGGTGGCGTCGCACAGGACTTCCGCTTCGGCCGGATCTTCTACTCGTCGACCGGTGGGACCCAGGTTGTCGCAGGCCGAATCGGTGGCGACTACGAGGCCAACGGTGGCGCAGGCGGACCGCTCGGGTTGCCGATCAGCGAAGAGCGCGGCGCACCGGACGGCCGTGGCCGCTACCAACTCTTCGAGCGCGGCAGCATCTACTTCACGCCGCAGACCGGCGCGCACGCGATCCGCGGATCGATCCTCGACGAGTGGTCGAAGCAGGGTTACGAAGGCGGACCGCTCGGCTACCCGGTGGCAGAAGAAGTGAAGACGCCCAACAAGGACGGAGTCGTCCAGGGCTTCGAAATCGGTGCCATGTATTACAGCCCCAATAACGGCACACACCGGGTGCAGGGCATGATCATGGGCAAATACGGCGCCCTCGGTTACGAGGACAGCTGGCTCGGCTTCCCGAAGGGCAGCGAGCAGTCGGTCAAGGACTTCGGCAAATTCAACGAGTTCGAGGGCGGCAACATCTACTGGAGTCCGTTGTCGGGTGCATGGGCCATCAAGAACGGACCCATCTTCGACGCCTGGAAGAGCGTCGGCTACGAGAACGGCAAGCTCGGGTTCCCGACCGGCGATCAGTTCGACATACCGGGCGGAACGCAACAGAACTTCCAACTCGGCTACATCACGGTCAAGGACGACAAGGCGGAGATTCACTAGCAGGGCGCTTCGCGCCTCGTGAGTCTTTTCGGAGGGTGGAGCCTCCTGAAAGACTCACGAGTCTCGAATCACTGCCAGAGTTTCGTCAATTTCGCTCTGTAGCCTGTACGAAAGCCTGTACGAAACTGACCAGCCACGACTGCTTAGGAAACGAAAGAATGCCGCGCTTCTCCCTTGTCCGTTCCATGTCCGCTGTTGCGGTTGCCGCCGCTGCGTGTGGGTTGTTGGCCGGTTGCGGCGGAGACGATTCGACGGCTACGGGCAATCCGACGCCGACCACGCAGGCCGTACCGACGAGTGCGGAAACGTCGGCACCCGAAGCGTCGGGAGCCCAGCCGTCGTCGGCACCGGTGACGAGCCCGGGTGCAGCCGCAACGGCACCACCCGAGGAACCGCAGCCGGTACCGAGCGGATTCCCCGGACCGACGGAGGCTCCGAAGCCGGTCGCGCGTGACGAGGCGATGCTGGCCGAGCTGAAGAAGGGTGGCATCACGACGTCGCAGGAGAGCGCGACCGTCATGGCCAACTACGTCTGCCAGTCGCAGCAGGAGAACGGCGACCCGGCAACCGTCAAGGCGACCGTCGTCGCCTACGTCGGCGGCGACCCCGCAACCGAGACGACGCTGACGCCCGAGGACGCCGCCCAGGTGTTCATCGATGCCGCGAAGACGTCGTACTGCAAGTAGTCCGTGATGGCGTCGCGAACAACTCGTAAACGGTCGAGAGGCAAGCTCTTCGGTCTGATAGGCGTGCTTGCCGTCGGGTTGCTGATCCTGCTCGTCATCCTGTTGGTCTGGTATCTGCTCGCGGGTCGGTTGCCGAGTCCTACGCCGGGGCCAACCGAACCACCGCGACCGGACACGCAATCAGCGGACTGCCCCGATGTGCGGGTACTTGTCATTCCAGGCACCTGGGAATCGAACGCCGCAGACGACCCGTTCAACCCGGCCGCGAACCCGATCTCGTTGATGCTCAACGTAAGTCGGCCCCTGCAGCAGCAGTTTCCGGTGTCTCGCACCGATGTCTTCACGGTGCCCTACGTCGCGCAGTTCTCGAACCCGATCGCGTTGCCACCGGACGGTCAGCAGTCCTACAACAACAGTCGAACGCAGGGCGCTCAGAAGGCGACCGAAGCCCTCGTCGACATGCATGCCAGATGTCCGCTGTCGAGCTTCGTGTTAGCCGGATTTTCGCAGGGTGCCGTGATCGCAGGCGATCTTGCGGCGCAGATCGGTGCAGGCAACGGACCCGTACCCGCTGACCTGGTTCTCGGTGTGACCCTTATCGCAGACGGCCGTCGCGATCCTGCGCAGTCGATTCCGATCGGACCCAATCCGGCGGGTGTCGGTGCCGAAGTGTCCTTGCGCGGCATCGAAGTTCCCGGTATCTCGATGACAGGAGCCCGACCCGGCGGCTTCGGACAGCTGTCCGACCGCACGTTCTCCATTTGTGCACCGGGAGATCTGATCTGCGACGCACCCCGAGCTGCGTTGAATCCCTTCAACATTCTGCCGAGTCTCGCAGCTCTGGCAGGTGCGGCAGGCAATCCCGTCCACACGCTCTACAACGGCTTCGTCGTCGATCCAGCGGGCACGACAGCGACGCAGTGGACGACCCAGTGGGCGATCGATTTGGTGAACAACGCCCCGAAGCCGGCGCATTCGTGATCGGCTCGGATCAGCGTGTTCGAAGTCACGGACCGCCGATTCGGCGTAACAGTATGTGTGACGGAGCGGAAATAGGTTCGAGAGCGCGCACCCGCTAGAGTGGCGCACTGGCTGGCTGCCACCGTGGCCGTGCCTACTGACCAGCACCAATAGTCGAGGAGAGCGTGAATCGATGACCTCCGCCGTCGAGCCGGGTAGCCCGCCGTTGCGAAAGTTCCGTTTCGCTGCGGGTGGCGAAGGCAACGCCGAAGAGGGCGGTGCACGCAAGTTCATCAAACTCGCGCAGCAGGCCGAAGAATACGGTTACGACAGCTTCATGATTCCCGATCACCTCGGCAATCAGGTCGGACCGATCGCGGCTCTCGGCGCTCTCGCTGTTGCCACGGACAAGATCCGGCTCGGCACAGCTGTGCTGGCAAACGGCTTCAGGCATCCGGCAGTACTCGCCAAGGATGCTGCGACGATCGACGTTCTTTCGCGTGGCCGCCTCGAACTCGGTATCGGCGCGGGCTGGATGAAGGAAGAGTTCGACAAGGGTGGCATTACGTACGACAAGCCGTCGGTGCGCATAGAGAAGCTCGACGAAACACTCACCATTCTCGATGTGCTGCTGCGTGGCCAGGAGTGCAACTTCGAGGGCAAGCACTATCAGATCAAGGGTTTGAAGGGCAGTCCTCGTCCGCGTCAGGGTCCTCGTCCGCCGATCGCGGTCGGCGGCGGCGGACCCAAGATGCTCGCTCTGGCTGCCAAGCATGCCGACATCGTCTCCGTTGTCCCCGTTACGACGAAGGAAGGCAAACTCCTGCTTTCCGGAATCACGATGGAGAAGACGATCGAGCGCGTCGACCTGATTCGTCAGGCCGCAGGCGACCGTTTCGCTGACATCGAGCTCAACTGGGCGATCACCACGATCGTCATCACAGACGACCGCGAGCAGATCGCCGAGATGGCACTGCAGGCGTTGGACAAGGGCTTCCCGCCCAACATGGAAGTCGACGTGAAGCTCGGTGTCGAAGACATTCTGACGTCGCCCTACATCGCTATCGGGACGTTCGAAGAGATCGCGGATCAAATCCGAAACACCCGTGCCAAAACGACGATGTCCTACGTGGGTGTGTTCCCGACCCAGATGGATGCCTTCGCACCAGTCATTCCGTTGCTACGCGGTGAGTAGCGCCGGGGTTTGCAGTGTTCCGCGCGTTTCACCGACGCGGACGTCTGTAACATATTTCTGGTTTCCAAACATGTAGCCGATACGGTGAACGCCGCGTTCGATTGCCAATAACCTTGCACGACGAGAGAACACCCGCGGGCGAAGCAAGTCGGGGTGCACCACGCCAGTGACGTGAGTGCGCAGGCGCTTCGGAGGAGAAGGAATGGACGAGACTTTCGATGACTACCTCGACGACAACGGGAATATTTTCATTCCCGAGGGTCGTACGCTGGTAGACCACGTCGAGAAGCACACCCGCGCCGACGCACACGATTTGGCGTACCGGTACATCGACTATTCCCGTGAACGCGACGGGGAAGCGCACGAGCTGACCTGGGTTCAATTCGGCACCCGTCTGCGTGCGGTGGCCGCTCGTTTGCAGCAGGTGACCAAGCCTGGCGACCGTGTCGCCGTGCTCGCACCGCAGGGACTCGACTACGTCATCTCTTTCTTCGCCGCTATCTATGCCGGAACGATCGCCGTGCCGCTGTTCGATCCGGACGAGCCGGGTCACACCGACCGCCTGCATGCCGTTCTCGGTGACTGCGAACCAGCGGCGATCCTCACGGCTACCTCCTCGGCCGCAGGAGTTCGCCAGTTCTTCCGTGCTCTGCCTGCCGCGCAGCGTCCGCGCATCATCGCGGTCGACGCGATCCCCGACAGTGTCGGTGAAACGTGGGTTCGCCCCGACATCAAGGTCGACGACATCGCGTACCTGCAGTACACGTCGGGGTCGACGCGAACGCCTGCAGGCGTGGAGATCACGCACCGGGCCGTCGGTACGAACTTGCTGCAGATGATCGACGCACTCGAACTCACCGAAGACTCCCGCGGTGTCACCTGGTTGCCCCTGTTCCACGACATGGGCCTGCTGACCGTGATCATCCCCGCGGTCGGTGGCAAATACATCACGATCATGTCGCCGAGCGCGTTCGTGCGCCGGCCTTACCGCTGGATCAAGGAACTGGCCGCCGCGAACGACGGCGCCGGAACGTTTGCCGCCGCGCCGAACTTCGCATTCGAGCACGCCGCTGTCCGCGGACTTCCGAAGCCGGGCGAAACCCTCGACCTCAGCAACGTGATCGGCCTCATCAACGGCAGCGAGCCGGTGACGACGTCGTCGATGCGCAAGTTCAACGACGCATTTGCGCCGTACGGGCTGCCGAAGACCGCAATCAAGCCGTGCTACGGCATGGCCGAGGCAACCCTGTTCGTCTCCGCAACCAAGCACGAGGACGAAGCCAAGGTCATCTATGTCGACCGCGGCGAACTCAACGCCGGCGTCATCGTCAAGGTTGAACCGGGCACGGAGAACGCGATACCGCAGGTCTCGTGCGGCTATGTCGGACGCAGTCAGTGGGCTGTGATCGTCGACCCGGAAACAGGCGCCGAACAAGCCGACGACCATGTCGGCGAAATCTGGTTGCACGGCGCCAACATGGGCATCGGTTACTGGGGTCGCACCGAAGAGACGGTCGAAACCTTCAAGAACACGATCGCAACCCCGCTCGCCGAGGGCAGCCATTCAGACGGCGCGCCCGACGACGCGACATGGATGCGGACCGGCGACTTCGGCGTGTACGTGGACGGCGAGCTGTACATCACCGGTCGCGTCAAGGACCTGGTGATTGTCGACGGTCGCAATCACTACCCGCAGGACCTCGAGTACTCCGCACAGGAGGCGAGCACAGCACTACGCCCAGGCTTCATCGCGGCGTTCGCTGTCCCTGCCAACCAGCTGCCGCCTGTCGTGTTCGAACACAGCAGCCATTCGGGCTTGAAGTTCGATCCGGACGACAGCTCGGAACAGCTCGTCGTCGTCGCCGAACGTGGACCGGGCGCTGGCAAAGCCGATCCGCAGCCGATCGCGGACACCGTCCGCGCGGCCATTGCGACTCGGCACGGTGTCACCGTGCGTGACGTTCTGTTGGTGCCCGCGGGAAGCATTCCTCGCACATCCAGCGGAAAGATTGCGCGTCGCGCATGCAAATCGGCGTACCTCGAAGGAACTCTCCGCGGTGGATACACCCAGACAGCCTTCCCGGACGCCGCTAACGATTAGCTTCTACGGGCGGGTAACTTGGTGGATCTGATGACTGAACAAGAACACACGCCCTCAGACAGTGTTGGCGCTAGCTCGGACGGCGCGGTTGCGAAAGGCTCGGCTGCACAGAGCCTGGAAGTACACGGTTCGGACGGCGCAGAGCTGACCGTCGCCGAACTGCGCACCTGGCTACGCAACTGGGTCGCACAGGCGACCGGGCAACCAGCGGAGAACATTGCCGACGACCGGCCGATGGAAGAATTCGGCCTGTCCTCGCGTGACGCCATCGCGTTGGGTGGTGAAGTCGAAGACCTGACCGGTGTGATGCTGACCGCGACGGTTGTGTACCAGCACCCGACGATCGCGTCGCTCGCGTCGCGCATCATCGAGGGCGAGCCGGATGCGCCGGAAGAGTCGAACGACGACTCCGTCTACACGTCTGCGGTCCCGGCCGGAGAGTCGCACGATATCGCGATCGTCGGCCTGTCGACCCGCTTCCCACACGCGGGCACGACGCCCGAGCAGACGTGGGAGTTTTTGATCAACGGCGGTGACGCAATCACCGAACTGCCGGAGGGTCGGTGGCAGGAGTTCACGTCCGATCCCGAGGTCGCGGCGCAGGTTGCGAAGGCGAACACCCGCGGCGGCTACCTCGACGACATCAAGGGCTTCGATGCGGAGTTCTTCGCCATGTCGCCCACCGAGGTCGAGAAGGTCGATCCGCAGCAACGCCTCGCGCTCGAACTGACGTGGGAGGCCTTGGAGCACGCGCGGATTCCCGCAAGCAGCCTCAAGGGCACACCCGTCGGTGTGTTCATCGGCAGTTCGTCGCACGACTTCACGATGCTTGCCGCGATCGACCCCAACAACGGGTCGACGCCGTACGGACTGACCGGCGCAGCGTCGTCGATCATCGCGAACCGTGTCTCCTACTTCTACGACTTTCGCGGCCCGTCCGTCGCGGTCGACACCGCATGCTCGTCGACGCTGGTTGCCGTTCATCAGGCGGTCCGTGCGTTGCGCAGCGGTGACGCCGATCTCGCGCTCGCGGGCGGCACCAACACTCTGCTCGCCCCGCTCGTCACCCTCGGGTTCGATTCGGTCGGCGCGGTCGCCAAAGACGGCAAGATCAAGGCCTTCTCGTCGGACGCCGACGGCATGGTTCGCTCCGAAGGTGGCGGACTCGTCGTACTCAAACGGCTCGAAGACGCCGAGCGTGACGGCGACCCGATTCTCGCGGTGATTGCAGGTTCCGCGGTCAACTCCGACGGCCGCTCCAACGGCCTGCTCGCGCCGAACCCGGACGCCCAGGCCGATGTGCTGCGTCGCGCCTACCGTGATGCCGGTATCGCGCCGTCGGGCGTCGACTATGTCGATGCGCACGGCACCGGCACCATCCTCGGCGACCCGATCGAGGCGGACGCCCTTGCACGCGTCGTCGGTCGTGGTCGTGACGACGACAAGCCGATGTTGCTCGGCTCGGCGAAGACCAACTTCGGGCATCTCGAGTCCGCAGCCGGCGCCGCAAGCCTGACGAAGGTTGTCATGGCGATGCAGGAGAACAAGATTCCTGCCTCGATCAACTACGCGGGTCCGAACCCGTACATCCCGTTCGAGAAGGCCCACCTCGAGGTTGTCACCGAACCGACCGATTGGCCGCGTTACACGGGCACTGCCGTCGCAGGGGTATCGGGCTTCGGGTTCGGTGGCACCAACGCGCACGTCGTGCTCAAGGAGTACATCCCGGCTGTCGTGGACGCCGAGGTCTCGGACGAGGGTGCCCCCGACGCCATCGAGGAGGGTCAAGGTGCCCCCGACGCCGCGGTCGATGACGTTCGCGAGCCGTTGCCGGTCGTTCTCGTGCTGTCCGCTTACCTGCCGTCACGTCGCCGTCGCGCGGCTGCCGACCTTGCCGACTGGCTCGAATCCGACGCCGGTGCGAACACCCCGCTCGAAGATGTCGGCCGCGCGCTCGCAAAACGTAATCACGGTCGTACCAGGGCCGTTGTGCTCGCGCGGACCCACGCCGAGGCGGTCACGGGCTTCCGGGCAGTCGCTGCTGGCAAGCTCGCGCAGGGCGTCTATTCGGCCGACTCACCCGCGACACAGGGTGCGGTCTGGGTGCTGTCCGGCTTCGGTGCGCAGCACCGCAAGATGGCCAAGGACCTCTACCTCGCCAACGCCGTGTTCGCGAAGGCGATCGACGAGGTCGACGAACTGATCCTCGACGAGGCCGGCTACTCCGTGAAGGAGATGTACCTCGACGACGCACAGGACTGGGACGTCGGCACGTCGCAGGTCGGCATCTTCGGTATCCAGATCGGCCTCGCCGCACTGCTTCGCCATCACGGTGCCGAGCCGTCAGCGGTCGTCGGGCATTCGCTCGGTGAGGTCGCGGGTGCGTACATCGCCGGTGGGCTCGCGCTCGAAGACGCCGTCCGCGTGATCTGCGCGCGGTCGCGACTGATGGGCGAAGGCGAGTCGATGCTGTCTGGCGACGCAATTCGCCGAATGGCTCTGGTCGAATACAGCGCCGAGGAGATCGTCGGCGTGCTCAGCGAGTACCCGGACCTCGAGGTTGCCGTCTACGCGGCCCCGACCCATACGGTCATCGGTGGTCCGGAGCCGCAGGTCGAGGCCATCATGGCCCAGGCCGAGGCCGCCGGAAAGATGAACCGTCTGCTGCAGACGAAGGGCGCCGGTCACACGTCGCAGATGGACCCGCTGCTCGGTGAGCTCGCCGCCGAACTGGCAGGCATCGAGCCGACCAAGCTGAAGCACGGCGTCTATTCGACCGTCGACAAGGAGACGTACTACCGTCCCGGTCACGAGGCGATTCACGGAGTCGACTACTGGGTCAAGAACATGCGCCACAGCGTGTACTTCACCAATGCGGTCAAGCAGGCCGTCGACACCGGACACACCACGTTCCTCGAGCTTGCGCCCAATCCTGTCGCGCTGATGCAGGTTGCGGCAACAACGTTTGCCGCAGGACTGCACAATCCGCAGCTGATCGGCACGCTCAAGCGCAAGGAAGACGAACAACTCGGTGTGCTGATGGCACTCGCTCAGCTCTACGTACACGGGCACAACGTCGACATCGACACGCTGTTCACTCCAGGCGACTACGCGGACATCCCACGGACGGCATTCATCCGCAAGCCGTACTGGATCGATGCGCGCCTGAACAGCAGTGGCAACTCTCGGATCCCAGGTGCGCACGTCGCGCTGCCCGATGGTCGTCACGTCTGGGAGATCGATGCGACTGCCGCGACCGACCTCGCCGCGCTGGTGACAGCCGCTGCGAAACAGGTACTTTCGGACGTAGCACTCGGTGCCTCGATCGCGCACGGTGTCGTCCCGACCGTGGGAACCCTGACGACGACGCTCAACCCGCACCCCGGTGGCGCATCGATTCAGGTGCACGCCAAGCAGGGTTCGGCGTTCACGCTGCTGTTCGACGCGGTCGTCACCTCCGGTGCGGAGTTGCCGCAGCCGGTTGTCGCCGCACCCGTTGCCGTTGTGGAAGAGGCAGACCCGGAAGCTCTGCCCGAGGTCGTCGAAACCTTTGGTGAGCGTTGGGATCCCAACGGCACCCAGACGTTGGAAGACCGGCTTGCGTTCATCGTCGCGGAGTCGATGGGCTATGCGCCCGAAGACATTCCGGTCGAGATTCCGCTGATCGAGCTCGGCCTCGACTCCCTGATGGGTGTTCGCATCAAGAACCGCGTCGAGTACGAATTCGACATCCCGCAGTTGCAACTGCAGGTGGTCCGCGACGCGAACCTCATGGAGGTCGCGAAGTACCTGCGTTACGCGGTCGACAACCGCGAAGAGGTCCAGGCGCTCGCCGACAAGCAGGCAGCGGAGAAGGCGGCGGCGGATGCTGCGGCCGACGGTGCCGTGGTCGAGGGTGCTGTGGTCGAGAGTGCTGAAGCCGAGGGTCCGGTCGTCCTGGATGCGGCTGGCGAACCCGTGCTCGCCGTCGAGGACACCACGGTCCTCGCCGAAGCCGAGGCGATCGTCAAGGACGCTGCCCCGGAACCTGCTGCGCCTGCGGCAGCGCTCGGTGGCAAGCAGGCGACGGCGGACGCAGCCGGTTCTGACGTGCCGCCGCGCGATGCTGCCGAACGGTTGGCCTACGCGACCTGGGCCGTTGTCACGGGCGAGTCCGCCAAGGGCATCTTCAACACCTTGCCGGTGCTCGACGACGAGACGGGCGAAAAGCTCGCCGCCCGGTTGTCCGAGCGGGCGAAGGGCGAGATCACCCTCGACGACGTTCTCGACGCCGAGAACATCGAAGCACTTGCCGACGTGATTCGACCGCACCTCGAAGGTGGCATCGACGGGATCGTGCGCACTCTCCGGGCTCGTCCCGAAGGTGCGACGACCACACCGGTGTTCGTGTTCCACCCGTCCGGCGGATCGACGGTCGCCTACGAGCCATTGCTCAAGCGGTTGCCTGCCGACACCCCGATGTACGGCTTCGAACGTGTCGAAGGTGAGATCGAAGACCGTGCGCGGCAGTACATTCCGGAGCTGCGCAAGATTCAGGGTGACGGTCCGTACGTGCTGTACGGCTGGTCGCTCGGAGCCGTGCTTGCCTTCGCGGTCGCCAAGCTGCTGCGCGCAGAAGGTGCCGACGTCCGCTTGGTCGGCATGATCGACCTCGCGCTGCCCGCCAACCCGCCCGCAGACGGTCCCGAAGAGTCGAAGGCCCGGCTGGAGCGGTACACGGCATTCGCGAAGACGACCTACGGCGTCGACGCTCCGTTGCCGATGGACAAACTCGCCGGTGCCAGCGAAGAAGAGCAGATCCGGATCGTCATGGATCTGGTCAAGGTCAGTGGCGTCAAGATTCCAGGCGGCGTAATCGAACATCAGCGGACGTCGTTCATCGACAGCCGAGCGCTCGCCAACGCACAACCGTCGAACTACGACGGCGACGTTGTTCTCTACCTCGCCGAGCGCTACCACGACGGCATGATCGAGCTCGAGCCCGCGTACAAGCATCGTGCACCTCAGGGCGGTTGGGGTCCGTACTTGCCGAAGCTGGAGGTCGTCGAGGTCGGCGGCGATCACATCCAGATCATCGACGAGCCGTACATCGCGAAGATCGGTAAGCACCTCACCGACAAGCTCGTCACCATCTCGAAGGGGAACTGACTCAGTGAGCACTACGGCCGAGAAGCTCGCCGAACTGCGTAGACGGATGGCTCTCTCCCAGGAGCCCGCCGGTGAGGCCGGTGCCGCCAAGCGCGCCAAGAAGGGCATCCCCAGCGCGCGTGAGCGCATCAACATGCTGATGGATCCGGGCACGTTCGTCGAGATCGGCGCACTGGTCCGGCAGTCGAGCGACCCGAAGGCGCTGTACGGCGACGGCGTCGTCACCGGTCACGGACTCGTCGAGGGTCGTCCCGTTGCCGTCTTCTCCCACGATCAGACGGTGTTCGGCGGTTCGGTCGGCGAGATGTTCGGTCGCAAGGTCTCTGCGATCCTCGAGTTCGCAGCGAAGATCGGTTGCCCTGTTGTCGGTATCAACGACTCCGGCGGCGCGCGCATCCAGGACGCCGTGACATCGCTCGCCTGGTACGCCGAGATGAGCCGTAGGCACGAACCGCTGCTCGGCGTCGTTCCGCAGGTCTCGATGATTCTCGGCAAATGCGCAGGTGGCGCTGTGTATGCGCCGATCACCGGTACCGAGACGCTCGTCGCGACCGAAGACTCGTACATGTTCGTCACCGGCCCCAACGTCATTCGTGACGTCATGGGTGAGGACGTCACTCTCGAAGAACTCGGCGGCGCTCGG
The DNA here is from genome assembly GCF_043944905.1 of Antrihabitans spumae. Lineage (NCBI taxonomy): Bacteria > Bacillati > Actinomycetota > Actinomycetes > Mycobacteriales > Nocardiaceae > Antrihabitans > Antrihabitans spumae. The sequence goes on along the minus strand of NZ_JBIMSN010000072.1, from coordinate 91,267 downwards.
AATCAGATGGAGTACGGCAACCTGCACCACGTTGCTGTCGACGAGAAGGCCGCATTCGAGTGGGTGCGCGCCTACCTCGGCTTCCTGCCGTCGAGCTGCCAGGAGCAGGCACCGATCGTCAATCCCGGCCTGGAGCCTGAGGTGACGGCGAGCGACCTCGAACTCGACTCGATCATCCCGGATGCAGACAACGCCGGGTACGACATGCACGACATCCTGCTCCGCATCTTCGACGACGGCGACTTCCACGAGGTCGGCGCAGACGTTGCACGGAACATGATCACCGGCTTCTCGCGGGTGGACGGTCGTACGGTCGGCGTCGTTGCGAGCCAGCCGCTTGTCCTCAGTGGTGCGATCGATGCGCGGTGCTCGGACAAGGCCGCTCGCTTCGTCCGCATCTGCGATGCCTACGAGATCCCGCTTGTCTTCGTCGTCGATACGCCAGGTGTGCTGCCCGGCGTCGAAGAAGAGAAGATTGGCGTCATCCGTCGTGGCGGCCGCTTCTTCTTCGCGGTCGTCGAGTCGACGGTCCCGAAGGTGACGATCATCGTGCGCAAGGCCTACGGCGGCGCGTACGCGGTGATGGGTTCGAAGCAACTCGGCACCGACCTCAACTTCGCCTGGCCGACGGCTCGCATCGCGGTGATGGGCGCCGAGAGTGCGGTCAGCATCCTCTTCCGTCGCCAGGTCCAGGAGGCGGGCGAAAACGGTCCGACCGTGCGCAAGAACTTGATCGACTACTACAACGCCACCATCCCGACCCCATGGGTTGCGGCCGAACGTGGCTACATCGATGCCGTCATCGAGCCGTCGCAGACACGTCTGGAACTGCGTAAGGCGCTGAAGTTGCTGCGCGACAAGCAGGTTGCGCGGATGCCGCGCAAGCATCGTTTGATGCCGATCTAGCAGCAACCCCCGGAGCGAGGGGCACCTTCACGTCGTCCTGCGGCGTGAATGGTCCCCTCATCCGCTGAGGCGGACGTCCGGACGTGGACGTTGCGTGCCGAGACGATAGTTCGCGGTTAGGTCGCTGATCACGAGTCGAGGATTGGTTCGCAGCTGATTCGGCAGGGTCTCGACGACGATGATGCCGAGCTTCTGCATTCGAGCCCTTCGCAATATCGTCTTCTCGTGGTCCTGCACCGTCAGATGGTGCTGCAGGGAGTCGATCTCCCAGGCCAGACCGACATCGTCGAGCCAACCGTCCGGGCACGCGACGAAGTTGCCGTTCGAGTCCTCGATCGGCCGATTGAACACCATCGGTGGCAGGCCGGAGGTCGAGTAGACACGTTGCGCCAACAGTTCTGCCACGGAGTGCGCACCTCCGCCGAGCTCTTCGATGACTCGTCGAGGTAGGGCGGTGCCGCGTGTCGTGGATTCTGCAAGCTCGATCGCCAGTTCCTCGACGGACACGTCGCCGCGCTGCACTACTTCGGCGAGCAAGGAACGACAACCGTCGAGCTTCGTCGTTCGCCGGCCCGCATCGACGGCACACCTGACGAGGGTCGCCGTGCGCAAACCACCCCTCGCCACAACTGCAGGCATTCGGCGGGTCCGCTCCACCGCGACGAACGAAGTCGAGGAACGGCGTTCGTCGTGCGGTATCAGCACGTCCACCGTGCCAGTCGAGCTCCAGCGGGCGAAACCGTGCGCAGCCAGTCCCGCGTGAGCAGTGAGTACGGCGTGGTCGCGCGCGTACAGGATTGCGCCGACTGACCTCTCGCGGTTGCTCGGAATCGAATTGTGCAGCAGAACGATGCCGGGGAGCAGGCGCTGCCACGGACCGCCCGGCGCGCATCTGCGCCCGACCGCTCCGTCTCCGACTCCGATCGCAGCCAGCTGCCCGACTGTGATGACCCCGTTTGTGCTTGCCTGCGCGACCAGCGTGTGATCGTGTGCCCATGTTCCCCGCCGCATCAGGTCACTGTGCCGTATGCAAGGAGTGGCCCTGCCCGCGCGACCTGGGGAGACGGTGAGCCTGTGGATAACTTTTGAACCAGATTCCGCGGAGTGAATGTGCCCCTGACCTCATTCGATGGCGGCAGTGGCCCCCTCGCACCGCCAGGTCACGCCAGAATTGCGCTACACAGCGATTGACCCAACCACGCTTCGTAATCGTCCGCGGACCAACCCCGGCGACCGGTCAGCAGCTCCCATACCTCGACGCTGTTGAGGGTCCAGACGATGTCCGCTGCTCGCTCGATGCTCAGCTCGCTGCGTAGCGCTCCCAACTCGTTCATGCGGCGGGCGACCATCGTTGCGCCGACGAGCCGTTCGCCGTCGATGGTCTTCAGGTGTGCGACGAGGTCGGCGTCTCCAGCGCCTGCACCGGCGGTCACGGCGACCAACAACGGACCCAAGCGCTCCATCAACTCGACACCGAGTCGGGCGTAGGCATGGAGAAACCGGGCGGGATCGGGGTCGGCGTACATGGCGACGACGTGTGGACGCTCGGCGAGCGGGATCGGCAAATCGTCGCCGACGAGACGCACGTCGTAGATCCGCTTGAGCAACGCGGCCTTCGAGCCGAACGTGTTGTAGACGGTCTGCGTCGACACCTGCGCGGCCTTCGCGATCTGCGCCATTGTCGTTGCACCGTAACCACATTCGATGAACATCCTGTAGCCGGCTTCGATGATTCGGCGCTGCGTCAACGCCGTTTGTTCGGCGCGCAGTGGGCTGACGTAGGAGCGGGCGTCGGACTCGGGCGAATTCATTTGAACCACACTCAATCGATTTGCGTATGTCTCCAAGAGAGTACGAGCCCCAGAGGAGACAACACAATGGCAACCTTTCTGTTCGCATCCGTTCCGATCCAGGCCCACACCATGAACCCGCTCCCGATCGCTGCACGACTGATCGAACGCGGCCACGGAGTGCTCTGGTATTCCGGCAAGACATTCCACGATCGCATCGCCGCAATCGGGGCCACGCCACTGCCCTACGTCGAGGCGGAGGACTTCAGCGGCCACGACATCTTCGAGTACTTCCCGGAATTCATCGGCATGTCGGGGGCGAAGCAGATCGGCCTCGCATTCGACCGGATCTTCGTCGGACAGGCACCGCACCGTGTCGCCGACCTCCGAGCGATCATCGCAGCGGAACGCAATGAAGGACGATCGGTCGACGCGATGCTGACCGAAGGCCTCAGCTACGGCGTCGGCATGGTGTCCGAGCTCGAAGGGATCCCGTGGGCCACCTTCGCCGACGGACCCCTTCCGTACGCCGACGCAGACACGCCACCGTTCGGACCCGGCATGATGCCGATGGCCGGGCCGATCGGACGACTACGCAACCGACTCGTCCGCACGGTCACCGCAAAGGTGATCTTCAAGAACGCCCAACGGACCTACGACGCCATCCGCGCCGACCTCGGTCTGCCACGTGACCCCAACTCCGCGTTGGACTCCGTCGCGTCGCCGATGCTGCACATGCAGGGCTGCACACCGGGATTCGAGTATCCCCACGCCGACCTGCCCTCGCACATCCACTGGATCGGTGCACTGAAGCCGGACCCGACCAAGGGCTGGGTCGAGCCGAATTGGTGGTCCGACCTCGGGGCCGACCACAAACCAGTCGTGCACGTGACCCAGGGCAGTCTGCGACCCGATATGTCCGAGCTCGTTGTTCCTGCCCTCCGCGCGCTCGCGGAAGAGAACGTTCGTGTGATCGTGACGACGGGTGGACCGAGCCGGGCAGCAGTGGAGACCGCCTACGGCCAAGCGCTGCCCGCCAACTGCATTGTCGAGCAATGGATTCCGTACGACGAGATCCTGAACAAGGCCGACGTCTTCGTCACCAACGGTGGCTACACGGGCGTCACGTTGGCGTTGTCGCACGGTGTCCCGATCGTGCAGGCGGGCACAACCGAGGAGAAGGCGGAGATCGCCGCGCGCATCCAGTGGTCCGGTGTCGGGTTGCGCCTCGGCAAGACGGGCCCGGCGCCGGAGAAGGTACGCGTCGCGGTCCGCAGAGTGCTGGACGAGCCAGGATTCCGCGACGCAGCCCGAAAAGTGCAGGCCGAGATGGCAACCCACGATTCGAGCAGGGAAGCCGCCGACCTGCTCGAGAAACTGGCGAGCTGAACGGAGCGAGGGCGCCCCTGACGCCGCTCGATAGCGTCAGGGGCGCCCTCACGCCACCAAATCAGAACACCCGCAACCTGCCCGGCGACCAGAAGCCGGACCGTGTCGCCTCACCCGTATCGAGTTGGGCGGGTTGCGAAGTCGGGTAGTAGCGGTCGTAGCGCTCGAGTGAACCCCAGTCCCTGCTCCAGTCGTCGCGCAGGTACGTCGGCATCGTCACGGCCATGGCCAGCATCTCGGTGAACCCGAGCGGACCGCCGTTCTCCGCGGCTTGCCACGTGTCGGTCGAACTGACCGCCAGCGGACGGTCGGGCAGGATGCGGTAGCCGGGAACCTCCGCGACGCCGTTCTTGTGATAGTACGGCCGCTGGCACGGGAACTGCAGACCGACCGCCCAGTCGAGCAGTACGGGCTGCTCGGACCCGATGACGTCGTTGAGCGAAGCCAACTTCGGCACCCGCGGCGGCGTGAATGCCAGCCACTGGTCGCCGATCAGGATCGGGTCGTTTGCGACGATGCGGACCACGTCGGCGTCGGCTGGCAGTTCGTCGAGCGGGACCCGCAGGTTGCGCCACGACGGTGCCGGACCGATGTCTTTAGGCAGGTACTCGCCCTGCAGCTGGACCGTGCCGTCCGGCAACCGGTGACCGTACTCGACCTTCAGCGACTGGCCGTAGTTCATGGCTCCGGTCGCGTCGATCGAGAAGATGCGACCCGCGGCGGATATGACGACGAGCGGAGCGTCGTCCGAGCGTGCGGGTAGTTGGTACCAGCTGGAGACGACGGACGCAGGCTCCTGTACGCCGGCCTGGTAGCTACCGAGTACCGGCGTGGTCGCGGGGTTGAGGCCGAACGGCAGCTTCGCCGTACCGCCGTTGACGCCGCGAGCTCCCGTACCACCACCGGTGCCTGCACCTTCGCCGGTCTCGAACGCCGGACCCACACTTTGGGTGTCCGTGTTACCCATGCCGGGCTTGACCTCGACGAAGTCGGCGGAGAGGTCCTCGGGAATGCCGTTGGGCGAGAACCCGACCGGGAGTCCGCCCGCGAGTGGATCGCTCGGATCCTTCGGTGGATTGGCAGGGTCGACGAGCGGGGTGAGGTTGCCGGAGTTGGGGTCGGATTCGACGAGGACGTCGTTGGCGAGTCCGCAGGAGTTGCCGATGATCGCGTCGTAGTTGGATCTGGCGATCGAGTACGCAGGGTATTGCGCGACAGCACCTTTCGCGAGCGAAAGCACTTCGAACAGCACCATCGCACCGGCGAGAACGGTCAGTGGAGCGGCAGCGAACTTTCTGATCCGCCGACCACGTGCAGTCGCTGCGGAAGCCTGCGGTTTCGCGAAGCCTTCGCGCAGGTAGTGCCAGGCGACGAGGACCAACGCGAGACCGAACAGGCCGAGGAACGCGGTGTTGGATTCTTGCCCGCCGAGTTGGACGCGCTTGTCGAACCACGGGACGCCGTAGGAGGACACGTACCAGTAGGCATTCCAGCCGGAGAACGACAGTGCCATCACGAACAGCAGACCTGCGGTGAACACTGTGCGATTTCTGCGCGAGCGCAGCGCACTTGCACCGACCGCAACGGCGGTCAGCGCGGCAAGCGAACCGGCAATGCCCGCGTAGGCGCCGAAGTGGTGGGTCCACTTGGTCGGGTTGAACATCATGAAGAAGATGGTTCCGAAGACGACGCCCATCAGACGCCACGCCGGACCGTTCGCGACGCCGGGAATTCGCTTGCGACGCAACAGGATGAACAGCGTCGTGAACAGGCAGAGCAGCATCACGAGGAACGCAAAGCGCCGAGACAAGGAACCGTCGGCTGTTTCGACGAAGAGGTAGTAGTAGCGAAGGAAGTCCTTGTACCACTCGAGGTTAGGGCCGATCGCCTGGCGAACTCGGTTGGCTTCCTGGATGCCTGCGAAGGTCTGGTCGTTGTAGACGACTGTGAGTACGAGCAGTCCGGCGGCAGCCATCGGCGCGAGCAGCGGCAGCGTGCCGACCTGCCGATGCCGTTTGACGATGATCCGGGTGATCGGGCGAATACCTGCGAGCAGTGCAGCCACACACATCAGGCCGGTCGGGGCGGCGGCCAGGGTGAACGCACCGACGAGGCAGGCGACAGCAGCGGGTAGCAGTCGACCGGTCGCGATCGCACGTTCGACCGAGCACCACGTCAGCAGTGCGCCGAGGGCGACGATCGGCTCCGACCGCAGACCGTTGTCGTAGGGCAGCCAGAAGGCGAGGAAGACGAAACCGCCGGTCCAGAGCGCGACGCGGTTCTGCCTGACCGCACGACCGAGGCGGGGGACCACCTCGCGGCTGATGACGAGCCAGCACAGAATGGCGGCGATCAAGGCAGGCAGACGCATCCACGGGCTCGCGGTGGAGATCTTCGCGAACATCTCGAGGACGTCGTAGTACCAGCCGAACGGTGCTTCGGGGACGCCGAACCAGCGGAAGTAGTTGGCCATGTAACCGGCATGTTCGGCGACGCGGGCCATGTTGAGCAGATAGCCGTCGTCGGAGGTGTTCGCGCCGATGAAGTGCCAGACCAGCAATACGCCGACGACGACACCATCCACAGGGGTCGGGCGCAACCAGTGCGACGGGAAGAGTCGGCGATGGCCGCGACCGTCGGTGCTGTCGAGGCGGGCGAGAGCGCCGAGTGCGATCAACGTCAGCAACGCCGCCGCGATCATCGCGAAGATCTTGAGAAACGTCGGAGTGGAGGAATAGCGCGAGTCGACGGTCATCGTGAACGACAACCCCTCCGGCGCAGCACCCGAGCGCAGGTCGGAGTAGACGCCGACCACCTGCGGCCGGAGGTCGCCCTTCAGTTCACCCTTCACCGGATCGCCCGTCGGGGTCGTCAGCCCGACGAATTCGGCCGAGGTGACGTCGATGTTCGACGAGATGGTGATGGTCGAGCACTTCGCCATGTCGGAACGCAGGGCGGACGCGACGACCGCATTTCGGTCGAGCACGTCGACGGTGGCTTCGTTGACGCGCACGAACATCGCGTTGAGCGCGGCGCCGTCACCCTGCGGAGGTGCGGTCGCCAGCAGGAATCCACCACGTTCGGGTAACTGCGCCACCGTCGAGCACGGCAGCGCCGCTTCGACGTCGATCGGCACCTGCGCCATCAGCGGTGCGTCGACGTTGCCGATGACACCGTCCTGCGGCCAGTTCAGTACTGCTGTCGTCTGGGTGACCGGCAGAAACGGTGTGGCAAGGGCGAACAAAGCGCCGAGTAGACCGGTCACCAGAGCGATCAGACGCGCGGTCCGGAAGTTGGACCGCACGTCCGTCCCCCTGGAAATGGGGGCTGGTCTTTCGGCCTGCGGGGCTTTCACGAGGTCGGGCACGGTTGCAAATGCTATACGGGCGTCAGCGAACTCGGATCGGTCCCGGCGTCCAGGTTCCGCTTCGCGTTGTCACTGTCACGCCGACCTGCGCGGGTACCGCATCCTTGTCGAACGGCGTCAACCGTTCCAGCGATCCCCAGTCCCGTCGCCAGTCGTCGTCCAGGTACGTCGGCACCGATTCGGCGGTGAGCAGCAACCCCGTCCAGCCGAGTGGACCGCCGCCGATGTTGTCCTGCCACGCGTTGGTGGAATCGGCGCCGACCCGGTCGGGCAGGATTCGGTAGTCGGGTACCTCGGCGACGCCGTCGTGGTGGTCGAACGGTCGTTGGCAGGGGAACGCCAAGCCGACCGACCAGTCGAGCAGGACCGGCTGCGACCGTCCGACGACCTCGTCGAGCGTCTGCAGATGCGGAATTCGCGGCGGGGTGACCGCAAGCCACTGATCGCTGGTGATGTCGTTGTCGACTGCGACGATCCGAACGACGTTCGCCGCGTCCGGGATCTCTGCGAGCGGCACCCGCAGGTTTCGCCACGACGGGGACGGACCGATGTCCAGCGGTGTGAGCACGCCGGTGTCGGTGACCTGACCGTCGGGGCTCCTCGTGCCGAACTCGACGAGCAGGGTCTGGCCGTAAGACAGCACGCCGTCCGCGTCGAAGGACAGAATTCGGCCCGCTGCGGTGATGACGAGGATCTTGTCGAGGCTGTTCTCGGGTGCTGGTCGGTCGAGTCCGTACCACTGCGATGTCAGCGTCGACGGCTTCTGCTCGCCCGTCTGGTAGCTACCGAGGACGGGCGTCTTCTTCGCGTCGAGGCCGAACGGCAAGCTCACACTGCTTCCGTTGATGCCTGCGTTCTCCTCGGTACCGCCACCGGTACCTGCTGCGGTCGTGTCGGTCGTCCGGCCTGGGTCGTCGGTGCGGATCGAGTTTGCAGACCCGACCGCCTTCTCCTCTTCATCCGCGGTGAGGTCGGAGGCGACGCCGTTCGGAGTGAAACCGTCACCGGTGGCACGCAGACCGTCGGCGACCGAACCGGTGACGGGTGTGAGCATCGAGGAGTTCGGATCGCTTTCGACGAGCACGTCGTCGGCCAGCCCACACGTGTTGCCTGCGAGTGAATCGAGGTTCGACTGTGCGATCGAGTACGCGGGGTACTGCGAGACAGCACCCTTCGCGAACGATGCGACCTCGAACAGGACCACGAAACCTGCAGCTATCGTCAACGGCGCCGGAGCGAATCGACGGGTCCGCGTCGTGGAGGCGGTCACGTACGGCTCCCTGAAGTGATGCCAGATCGCCAGTAGCAATAGCAGGATCGTCAAACCGAGCATGACCGTCGCAAATCCCTTGCCCGCGATGGACGGTGGCTTGTCCCACCACGGGATGCCGTAGCTCGACACGTACCACCAGCCGTTGGAGCTGGTGAAGGCAAGCGCGGTCACGAACATCACCGCAGCGGCGAACAGCGACCTGTTGCGCGGGGAGCGCATGTTCTGCGCACCGACGGCTATCGCTGCCAGTGCTGCGAGCGAACCGGCAAGACCGGCGTAGACGCCGAAATGGTGGGTCCACTTGGTCGGGGTGAACATCATGAGCAGCAGCGCGCCGAAGATGATGCCGAGGACACGCGTCGACGGTCCGCGTGCTGTGCCGGGAATGCGGCCGCCCTTACGTAGAACCTGCATGACGCAGACGATCAGGCAGAGCAGCATCACGAACATGCCGAAGCGGCGGGCGAGCGATCCGTCGGGGGAGATCGCCAGCAGCGAATCCCAGCGGTAATGTTCGTCGAACCATTTGACGTTCGGCCCGACGGCAGTGCGCACGCTCGTCGATTCGAGGACCGAGGCGAGGGTCTGGTCGGCGAACATCGCGACCAGCACGAGCGTGCCAGCGGCGAGACCCGGCGCGAGCAGGGACGCGTAGCTGCGCAGCTTTCCTATATCGGTCGCCGCACCGGCACGCTTGACGATGATCTGCAGTACCGGACGTGATCCCGCGATCAGCGCGGCAATACAGATGAGTCCCGACGGACCCGCCGCGAGCGAGAAGGCCGCGATCAGGACGGCGAACGCGCCGGGAAGCAGACGTCCGGTCGCGATTGCGCGTTCGATCGAGCACCACGTCAGCAGCGCGCCCAAGGCGATGATCGGTTCCGGACGGAGACCGTTGTTGTAGGGCAGCCAGAACGCGAGAAAGACGAGACCCGCGGTCCACAGTGCGACCTGGCTGCGTCGCACGTGGCGACCCAGCCTCGGCAGGACCTCGCGGCTGATCACCATCCAGCACAGGACACCGGCGATCAGGGCAGGCAAACGCATCCACGGGCTCGCGGTCGACACTTTCGCGAACGTCGCGAGGACGTCGTAGTACCAGCCGAACGGTGCCTCGGGGACACCGAACCAGCGGAAATAGTTGGCCATGTAACCCGAGTTGTCGGACACCCTGGCCATGTTGAGCAGGTAACCGTCGTCGGAGGTGTTGGCGCCGATGAAGTGCCACAGGCCCAGCGTGCCGATGACGACGAGGTCGACGGGCGAGACCTTCCACCACGACGAGGGCAGGAAGCGGCGCGGTTTGCGGCGGTCGGTGCCGTCGAGAACGTGTAGCGCGATCAGGGATGCGATCGTCGCGAGCACGGCGACGATCATCGCGGCGAACTTGAGAGTCGACGGGCTGGAGGAGAAGCGGGAATCGAGGTCGAGATGCATGCCGAGGCCTGCGCCCGCGGCGCTACGGACCGCATCCGGATCGAGATCGGTGAAGATGCCGACCACCTGCGGCCGGATGTCGCGTCGAACATCGGCTTTGATCGGCGGCTCGATGTTGGAAACCTCGGCGATCGCACCCGCTGGATCCGCACTGATAGTGATCGTCGACGAGTCGGGTAGTTCGGGAAGGGGCAGCGAGACGAGCGGATTGTCGCGCAGCAGTACTTCGAGCACAGGTTCCGCACCCTGCTCGCCCTTGACAACCTTGACGACGAGACCTTCGGCAGCAGCCCGACTCGACTCGTCGGGGATGGTCGAGACGACCGTTCCGCCCTCCGCGCCGAGATCTTTGACTGCCGCGGCGGGAATGGTGGCGTCGAACCGCAGTGGGGTGTACGAAATGAGCGGCGCGTCAACACTTTCCGCGCTGGCCTGGGGCCAGTCGATGCTCGCGGTGTCTTGGTCGACCGGGAGCAGGGGAGTGGCTAGGGCAAGCAGAAAGCCCAGCAGACCCGTCACGATTGCGATCAGACGGGCTGTACGAAGGCGCTTGGCATCAGGTGGCACAAGGTCAGATGGTATCGGCGGACCCTGTGCGAGCACGCAGCCCACGCTTGCAAGCCCGTGCTGGCACCGCAGCGGACCTCCGTGTTAGCACGGAAGCGCCTGGTGCAACGTTGTGCAGCCCTGTGTTCGACCGATCCCAGCGACACGAGTTCGTCAGTGGCAGCACGGTAGCGGTGACGGGGTTGCGACGAGGATGCTGAACTCCACACCAGGACGAAGCGACACCAGGACAGGAGGTCGGGCCGTGAGTCGGCTGAGCGTAATTGCGGTCGCTCTTGCCACCGCCGGATTGACCACCGTGATGGTTGTCGCTGTCGATTGGGACGCTTTCCGGGCGGTGAAGAATCCGCTCGAACTGGTGATGTTCGTCCTGGTCGGGTGGGCGTTCGTCGGAGCGGGCATCGCGAGTTGGCGCATCCGTCCGCACGACAACACCGGTAAGCTGATGATCGGCGCCGGATTGCTCTGGCTCGCTCGCGGGTTCAACTTCTCCAGCCAGCCGTTGCTCTTCACCATCGGCTGGGCACTGATCGTCGCGTACTTCGCGGTGCTCATCCAGGTGGTGCTCGGCTTTCCGCTCGGTCGGCTGCGTAAATCGTGGGAGCGGTGGTTCGTTGCCGGTTGCTACACCTATTACCTCGGCTCCGCGATGCTGGAGTTGGCGTTCGCCGATCCAGGTCGCGTCGCCGGTCAGACCTCTGGCGAACCGATAAACCTGCTGCTGATTCGCGACGACCCCGACGTTTTCGATGCGTTGCAGCTTGTTTTCGGCCTCATCGACGTGTCCATCGCGGTCGTCATGATCGTCGTGCTGTACCGCCGCTGGCGGCGCGGGTCCGCGGCGTACCGTTCCGCTTTCGCGCCGCTGTGGATCGTGGCGTTGATCGGAACGGCCGTCGTCTTGACGCTGTACGCGATCGACGCGACGTCGCCGGGTGCACTCGACGAAGCCGGTGCAATCATCGGTTATGCCGCGACCATCCTGTCGCCGCTGTCGATCGCGTTGGGGCTGTGGCGCTTCCGAGTTGCGCGCGGTGCCGTCAGCGACGTGATGGTCGAGGTCGGGGCCGCCCCGCTCGGCGAAGATTTCTCTAGGGCACTGCGGCGTGCGGTCCGTGATCCGAGCCTGGTGCTGTGGTCGTGGTCGGCCGCTCGGCGTTGTTATGTCGATGCGGAGGGTCTCGGGCATCGACTGCCCGACGACGACGGTCCGCGAGCGGCGACGGTCCTCGAACGGGACGGGGTGCCCGTCGGTGCTCTCGTCTACGACCAGTCGCTTCGTGATCAGCCGCAACTGATCGCAGCGGTCCGCAGCGCCGCAACCGTTGCGCTGGACAATCATCGGCTGCAAGCCGAACTCGAGGCGCAGCTCGAGGAGGTCCGGCAATCCCGCGGTCGGATCGTCGCTGCCGGTGACCAGCAACGTCGCCGGCTCGAGCGCGACCTGCACGACGGTGCCCAGCAGCGGCTTGTCGCCGCGTCGATCCTGCTGCGCCGCGCACAACGGTCGCAGCACGACCCCCAGATGCGCGACCTGCTCGTTCAGGGTGCGGCAGAACTGGATTCGGCGTTGAAGGAGCTGCGTGATCTCGCCCGCGGTGTCTATCCGCCAGTGCTGCAGGAGCGTGGGCTCGGAGCCGCGCTGGACGGACTCGCCGAGCGGTCACCGCTGCCGCTGGAGATAGTCGACGACCTGGCCGAACGTCCAGCGGCGGCCGTCGAACTCGCCGCCTACTTCATCGCGGCCGAAGCGGTGACGAACGCGATCAAGCACAGCACGGCCACCCACGTCGAGATCGCGATGAGCGCGGCGGACGGCGAACTGAAGCTCGTTGTTGCCGACGACGGCTGTGGCGGCGCGACATTCGGCCCGGGTGGCGGTTTGAGCGGACTGCTCGATCGCGCCTCCGCGCTCGGTGGGCGGCTGTCCGTGCTCAGCCCCGAGGGCGGCGGAACGACGGTGACGGTCCACCTGCCGCTGTAGATCGTCCTACTCTGGGGTTGAATGAGTGTCCTTGCCGATTGCAGCGAGGACACCAGCGAAACAGGGTGAAGACATGGGTGGATACGACCTCTCACCGGGTGCCGTGTTCGCCGGCTACACGATCGAAAATGGCATCGGTGTCGGCGGGATGGGATCTGTCTATGTCGCGCGCCATCCGAACCTGCCGCGCCGCGTCGCATTGAAGTTGCTGCACAAGAATCTGACGTCGGACGACTACGTCCGTGCGCGGTTCGAATTCGAAGCCGACCACGCCGCCAGGCTCGAACACCCCAACATCGTCGCAGTCTACGACCGCGGCAGGCACCGCAATCAGCTGTGGATATCGATGCAGTACGTCGCGGGAACCGATGTCGCGCAACTGGTTCGGGATCAGGTGCTGCCACCGGAACGGGCGTTGCACATCGCGTACGAGGTCGCCCGCGGACTCGACTACGCCCACAGCGCCGGTGTGTTCCACCGCGACGTGAAGCCCGCGAACATCCTGCTTGCCGATGCACCGTATCCGGGTGAATCGGAGCGAGTGTTGTTGACCGACTTCGGTATTGCGAAGGCACTCGACGACACCGTGCACCTCACCGAGACGGGAATGTTGGTCGCAACGCTGCGATATGCGGCGCCGGAGCAGATCGATGGTGCCGAGGTCGATCATCGGACCGATCAATACTCGTTGGCGTGCACACTGTTTCATCTGGTGACGGGTGCACCGCCCTATCCGGGACCCAATCCGTCGGCAATCATGAACGGGCACTTGAACGCTCCGGTGCCCCGGGCGAGTGCTTTCCGGCCCGGGCTGCCCGCAGCGTTCGATCAGGTGCTGGCGAAAGGGCTCGCAAAGAAGCGGGAGGGTCGCTACGACTCGTGTGTCGAAATGGTCGACGCGGCGAGGGCTGCGTTGGCTGCTGCCGAGCCGGATCAGACTGTGCCACATCGGGTCCCGCGGCCACTCGATTTGGATGCGACCGACCCCGACGTCACCGCATTCGCCGCGAACTCACAGGCGTTGCGAGTTGTGCTGACCGACGATTCGGTGTTGTTGCGCGAAGGAATCGCTCGGCTGCTGCAGGACGAGGGCATCGACGTCGTCGGGCAAGCGGGCGACGCGGCGGGGTTGCTCGAACTGGTGGAGGAGCACCGTCCTGATGTCGCCGTCGTCGACATTCGAATGCCTCCGACGCACACGGTCGAAGGTATCGAGGCGGCGATCACGATCCGTCGTGACTACCCAGACACCGGGGTGCTGCTGCTGTCGCAGTACGTTGAAACCGAGAACGTGATGAACCTGCTCGACGGGGGAGCGGGCAGTCTCGGCTACCTGCTCAAGGATCGTGTCGCCGATATCGACGAGTTCGTTGACGCCCTCAACCGTGTCGCCGCCGGTGGTTCCGCGATCGATCCGGATCTGGTCGGGAGGCTCGTTTCCCGACCGCACCGGGGGCATCGACCGCTCGACGAACTGTCGGCCCGTGAGCGAGAAGTGTTGCAGCTTATGGCCGAAGGTCGTTCCAACAAAGCGATCAGTGCGTCGTTGTTTCTCGGCGAGCGGACCGTGGAAGCTCATGTTCGGAGCATCTTCGTCAAACTCGAACTTGCTCCCGAACCAGAGGATCACCGGCGGGTGCTTGCGGTGCTGACGCATTTGCGGTCAGCGCCGCCACCTGTCAGTCGTCCCCACCCGGATCTGTGACACCCTCGGTTTCGTCGCGTTCGGCCCACTCCAGCAGCCGTGAAATATCGAAAACCGCGTCGTCCATTCCGGCGTGGAGGTCGCCGAGTTCGGCGAAACGTGCTGGGACGGTTTGCATCGTGAAGTCCTGTGGGTCGGCGTCGTCGATCTCGTCCCACGTGATCGGCGTCGAGACGGTTCCGCGAGGATTGCCCCGCACGGAGTAGGCGCTGGCGATCGTGTGATCGCGCGCGTTCTGGTTGTAGTCGACGAACAATGCAGCGGGGTCGCGATCTTTCCGCCACCACGTCGTCGTCACCTCGGACGGTGCCCGACGCTCGACTTCACGCGCAAACGCGAGCGCTGCCCGCCGGACGTCTTTGAAGCCGTAGTCGGGAGCGATGCGGACATAGATGTGTAAACCCTTGCCGCCGCTGGTTTTCGGCCAACCGATCGCACCGAGGTCGTCGAGCACCTCGTGTGCGACGTGCGCAACACGACGCACGCGGTCGAAACTGCAGTCCGGCATCGGATCGAGATCGATGCGCCACTCGTCGGGGAATTCGACGGCTGCACTGCGTGTGTTCCACGGATGAAATTCCACGGTCGACATCTGGACCGCCCAGATCACGTGCGCCAACTCGGTCACACACAGCTCGTCGGCGTTGCGGTTGTAGCGAGGGAAGTGCACCCGAACCGTGTTCAACCAGGGCGGAGCCCCGTTCGGTACGCGTTTCTGGTGCACTTTCTCGCCGCTCAAGCCTGTCGGAAAGCGATGCAGCATGCACGGCCGCTCGTAGAGCGCATTGACGATGCCGTCGCCGACCGATAGGTAGTACTCGACGAGATCGAGTTTGGTGGCACCGGTCTCCGGAAAATAGATGCGATCCGGATTGCTGATCCGCACCACCTTGTCGTCGATCTCGAGCTCGACGGCAGGAGATTTCGACTTACCGGAACTGGTGGCCATACCTGCCAAGATAGCTGTCCGGCGCGGATCAGTCGGCGGTTGTCGGATCGATGACGCCGCCGATGCGGCTGACCCTGTTCGCCGGAAAGCCGGACAGTTCAGCATGTTCGCGCACAGCATCCTCGTCGTCGGCGACGTAGATGCAGTAGATCTTGTCGTCGGTCACGTAACTCTGCTGCCACTGTGCGCGGCCTTCCATCTTTGCCAGCGCGGCGTTCGAGGTCTGGGCTGCACCCTGCAGTTCTGCCTGCGTGAGATTGCCAACGCTGGGCATGTCGCGTTCGATAACGTATTTCGGCATCGGATTCTCCTTCGAGAGTGTCCCCGGTGTTGGGGTGGCGATACCAAAGTTACGGTCGGCGGCGTGCTTCGGGCATCGGCATCAGCCGCCGTGTTGGACTTCCCAGGTGGGCATTTATACCCAGAGCGGTCAGTGGCGTCGCGGGTCCACGATGCCGTTCTCGAATGCGTAAGCCGTTGCGGCGGAACGCGACGTCACCCCGAGCTTGGTGAAGACGTTCGCGACGTGCCGGTGCACGGTCCGCTCGCTGAGGAACAGCGCGGATGCGATTTCACGATTGCTGTTGCCGGCCGAGACGAGTCGCAGCACCTCGGTCTCCCGGGTGCTCAGCCCGCCCAGCGCGGTCGACTTGCCCCGTAGTGTCGCGACCCGCTGGATGCTCGGGAGTGCGCCGAGCCGTTCGAAAACTGTTGCTGCTGAATCGAGTTCGAGACCGACGGCGTCGTCGTCGCCCAGTGCACGAAAAGTCTCGGCGAGCAGAAGTCGCGTCCGGGCCGTCTCGTAGGGTGCCTCCAGCTGCTGCCACTGCTTGCACGCTGTGCGTAATACCGGAAGTGCCGTGACCGCCTTTCCTTCCGCGAGGAAGATTGCGCCACGCGCACGGGTGGCCGCAGCGGCGAGCCCGGAACCGCAATGGGTCTCGGCGGTCTCTGAAAGCTCGACCGATGCCTGCCTGGCGGTGTCGAGATCACCTGCCGCGAGGGCGATCTCGACCTGCGCGACACGGAAGCGAGTTCGGGCGAGAGGCGTGCGCCGGTCGTCGGCGAGAGCCGCACGGATCGACGAAGCCGCAGCGTCGATTTTCCCCTGCGCCAAGCGGACCAGCGCCAGCCCGGGTTGGGGATCGGCGCCGAGTTCGTGGGCAGCGCGCAGTGCCGCCTCGGCGCCCGTCAGATCGCCTCTCAGCCTGCGGATCTCGGCGATTTCGTAATGAGCCTCGGCGGCAACGTTGGCATTGATGTTCACGGTTTCGGCGTGAGCGCGGATCGCTTCGGCCTCGGCGTCGTCCCAATTGCCGTGCAGTTGCAGAACCTGGGCGCGGTGCACGCGACAGATCCCTGGATAAAGGTTGGCGTCGGGCAAAGGGCTGCACCACTGGGTCGCAGACTTGGTCACCTCGGTCGCGCGTCGCAGATCGACCAACTCGTGGCATACCGACATCACGTGGCAGTAGACCGCTCCGGACCAGAACGGCGTCACCTCGCCGGACGACACCATCAACATCGCCTCGTCTAGGAGCGCGAGTCCCTCGTCGACCTGTCCGAGCGCAACGAGGGATTTGCCTTCGCCGAGGACACCCACCGCAACGAGGTCCACGTCGGCATAAGCCCGGCCGAGTGCCTGCATCCGCAGTGCGGCGGCCATCGCCGCATCGGTATTGCTGCGATGTAAGGCCCGGCTGGTTTCTATGTAGAGGGGATAGCCGTGCGCGCGTTGCTCGGGGATGGTGTCGAGCAGTTGGTAGCAGCGGCGCAGCCAGCCTGCGCCCTTCGACAGGTCGCCGCGCAACCCGGTGTGCAGCCCAAGGTAGAAGGCGGCCATAGCGGCGTCGGCAGCACATCCCGCGTCGACATAGAGGCGATGCGCCTGTGTGTACGCGTCGAGTGACTCGTCGATTCTTCCGAGCCACCACGCGGCCTCGGCGAAGGCAACGAGGTTGTCACTCGACAGTGCGACGACCGTTCGCGCGGCCGTGAAGCAGTCGAACGCCACCAGCCAGTCTCCGGCCGCATGGGCGTCGCGTGCCGTGTCGAGGTGGCCTTGATCCAACGTCGGCGAACCGACGATTTCCGCCATCGTTCCAGGGTAAGCCTGCAAAATAACTCGCTCTACAATCTCGAGCCGATCTGTCAGCATTGACAGGACAAACGTTGCCGCACGGGTAATGGTTCATGTGAAGAAGGAGCAGAAGGGAGTAGCAGTGCACACGCCGAAGAGTGTCGAAATTCGATTTGCGTGGCGAGTGGGCATCGGTCTTTTGCGCTGCTACCTGGATTCGGCGCAACCGGTCCAGTCCTGATTTCTCTACCTTCCGCACGACCATTCCAAGACGGTGATAACCCATGCGCATTCGCAACCAACCTGCAGTACTCACTGCCGACAACTGGATACGCACGTCCGTACTCGTGTTGAACGTGACGTTCGAGGCTCTCACCGAGATCCCCGCCGACCGCGCGGTGGTTTTGGTGAGCGTCGGTGCCGCCGAGTCGGTCGCCGACCGCGATCCGGTGTTCCCGATTCGGTCGCAGCACACCGAAATGCCTCTGCCGCAGACGATTCGGCTACTCCGCTACGTCTACATCGAACACCACGTGCTCGTCGACGACGGGACCCGAGCAACCTTTGCGGGTGTGCTGCGGCGTGACGGGTACAGGTGCGGCTACTGCGATGCGTCGTTCGCGGGCACGGTCGACCACATCCTGCCGCGCAGCCGCGGTGGACCCGACACGTGGGGAAATCTGATCGCCTGCTGCGCCGAGTGCAATTGCTACAAGAGCGACCGCACGCCGGAGGAGGCAGGCATGCGTCTGCTTTGGGAGCCGAAAGCCCCACGGCACGAGGAGAAGACGCAGCAGCGGATCTGGAAGGAAATGAGGGCGCTCCGCGCCTCGTGAGTCCTTCCGGAGGGCCCGACCTCCGAAAAGACTCACGAGTGGCGCAGCCGCCTGGAAAGGAATTCGATGACCGAAGTACTGGATATCAGGACGCTCGCCGACCTGCTGCCGATCTCGGACGCGCCCGATTGGCTCCGGGCTGCGTGCCGCGGTGACGCCAACCCCGAGGCCTGGTTTCCTTTCCCGACGCAGGACTACGGGTATGCACTTTCGGTGTGTGCCCGTTGCCCGATCCTGCTGCAGTGCGGCGAGTTCGGACGGGCAACAGGCCAGTCCGGGGTGTGGGGCGGCCGCGACCTCGACCGAGGTCGCGTGCAGTAGCGATGATTCCGGGACGGTTCGACAGTCATAGCTGTCGAACCGTCCCAGCCTCGAAAGCGAGTTGCCATGTCGACTGCCAAGATCGCACATCCGATCGACCTCGAATTCACCGCCCCGATCGAAAAGAACGGAGCCTTCGCCACCTTCCTGACCGTGCCGAATTCCGCGGAGTATTTCGGCACGCGACGTGCGATCAAAGTGTCCGGCACCGTCGACGGGCACCCGTTCGACGCGACGCTGATGCCATCCGGTTCGGGTCCGCACTGGATGCCGATGCGAGCCGCGATGTGCAAACAAATCGGCAAAGCAGAGGCAGGCGTGGAGGTGACCGTTCGGTTGCAGCAGCGACTCAGCTGAGCGCAGCCACGTCGGCGCCGTGTTCCGCTGCGAGCCGCTGCTCCAACTTCTCACCCTCGATATCGGGATCGGGGACGTGTTTGGCGAACCACAACGGGTGGTACCAGAGCGTGCCCTTGACGATCGCCATCACAGCGGGCACCAACGTCAGCCGGACGACGAAGGCATCGAGGAAGACGCCGACCGCGAAACTGAAACCGATCGCCTTGATCGTGGGGTCGTCGTTGACCATAAACGCCAGGAAGATCGAGAACATGATCAGCGCGGCGGCGGTGACAACACGCGCCGACAGTCCGGTGCCGCGTTCGACGGCGCCACGTGCGTCGCCGGTCTTGGTGTAGTCCTCCTTGATGCGCGACACGACGAATACTTCGTAATCGCTCGAGAGGCCGAAGATGATGGCCAGCATGATGATCGGCAGGAAGCTGACGGTTTCGCTCGGTGTGATGCCGAGCAATTCCTGGCCCCAGCCCCACTGGAACACCGCTACCTGTGCGCCGAACGCTGCGGATACCGACAGCAGGAAACCGATGATCGACTTGATCGGGACGAGGATCGTCCGGAACGCGAAGGTCAGCAGCAGAAACGCAAGGCCGATGACGATGAAGAGGAACACCGGCAGCGCGTCCGAAAGCTTCTTGGAGACATCGATATTGGACGCCGTGCCACCTCCGACGAGTAGCGTCGCGCCCGTCGTCCCTTCGATGCGAGTGCGGTCGCTGCGGATGCGGTCCACCAGTTTCGCTGTCTCAGGGTCGTTCGGTCCGGTGGTCGGTATGACGCTGATGATGACGACACCGTTGTCGGCGCCTGCCAATGTCGCAGCAGCGACACCTTCTTCCTTGCTCAAGGCTTCGACGATCGGCGCCGCGGCAGCCGGATCGGCGAGATTCTCCGCGACGACGAGCAGCGGGCCGTTGAAGCCGACACCGAAGCCTTCGGTGGTGAGGTCGTAGGCGATGCGCGCGGTATCGCCCTCCGGCTTGGATGCGCCGGTCGGCAGGCCGAGCTTCATCTGAGTCGCGGGAATCGCTAGCACGATCAACGTCAGGACCCCGATGACAAGCACCGGTACCCGGAATCTGACTACGAACCGCGCCCACGCAGCGCCAGCCGTCTTCTCGGGCGTGTACGCGGCTTCGAGCGCGATCTTTTCGTGGTGTCCCGGCCGAAGTGGGGTCGCGAGGAACTTCGCGACCTTGCCACCGGCGAATCCCATCATCGCGGGCAGCAACGTCAACGCGATCAACAGGGCTACGAAAACCGCAGCGGCAGCGGCCAATCCCATGACGGTCAGGAACGGTATGCCGACGACGGCGAGTCCGCACAACGCCACGATCACCGTAAGTCCAGCGAACACAACCGAACTCCCGGCCGTGCCGACGGACAGCGCGACGGACTCTTCGGTGTCCATCCCCTGCAGCAGGTTGTTTCGATGCCGCGACAGGATGAACAGCCCGTAGTCGATGCCGCACGAGAGGCCGAGCATCAGCGCAACGGTCGTCGATGCCGAGGCGATGTCGACGACCGACGCAAGCGCGGTGACACCCATCAGGGTGGTGACGACACCGATGATCGCAGTCACGATCGGCAGACCCGCTGCGACGAACGCGCCGAACGTGATCAGCAGAATGACGAAAGCCATTATCAGGCCGACGATCTCGGGCAGTTCGGACACTTCGGTCAGCCAGCCGGGATAGACGCTGCCCGAGTAGGCGACGTCGACGCCGACGTCTTCGGCAGGCACGACCGCAGCTTGGATCGCTGCCAACGTCGATTCGGGAACATCGACTGGGGAGGCAAGGAATTGAACCGAGGCGATGGCTACATCGGAGTTCGGCGCGATCGATCCCGGCGCGAACGGATCGGAAACCGACACCACGCCGGGAAGCGTCTTCAGCTTGGCGACCGACGACTCGATCGCGGCCTTCGCGGCCGAATCCGTCAGCTTCGCAGCACCGTTGGTTGCAAACACAACTTGGGTTTGCCCGCCGTTGATCGCAGGCATCTTCGATGCGAGCAGGTCAGCGGTCTCCTGGGATTCGGTCCCTGGGATGGTGAAGTTGTCGTTTGTCTTGCCGCCGCTGGCATTTGCCAGCACGATCATTCCGATAGCGAGCGCCAACCACACCGCAAGAACCCAGCGGCGTCGCCGAAAGGTGAACCGCGCCAGCCGATACAGATAGGTCGACATTGCAGAGCCTCCGATGTTCGGCGGAACCGACGAGGAGCAAATTGGTGCAGTGTGACACAGCGGGCTGTGCAGCGAGGGCACAACGAAGGCGGTGAACGGGCTTTCGCTGCGGCAACGAGCGAGTGGCGATCACGCTGTGAGCCCACTCGCCGCGGGTAAGGTCTGCACGATGATGCTGGCATGGCGTGTACGAGCAATCGCGGTCACCGCAAGCCTGCTGTGCGCGAGCGTGTTTGCGGGCGGTGTCGCTGCAGCGGCGCCAGGACACAACACCGTCGCAGACAGCCAGTACTACGTCGCCCTGGGTGATTCGGGTGCTGCGACAACGGGTGTGCAAAGCTTCGATGTCGAGGCGCCGCTGCGGTGCGCGCAATCGACCGCCAACACCCCGAAGCTGCTCGCCCGCACCCTCGGCGTCCAGCTCGACGACCGAACCTGCAGCTCGGCGAAGATTCCGGACCTCTACGGTTCGCAGGGTCCCGGGGTCGCACCGCAGTTCGATGCGCTCGGCCCCAACACGAAGCTCGTGACTCTCCATATCGGCGCGAACGATGCGCGGTTCACCGATTTCATCCTTTCCTGCGTCGCGGAGAATCTCGTTGGCCGCACCTGCGCGCGCGGCGAGGAATGGAGCGCGGCGATCCAAGCCATTCGTCCGGCCTATGCAGCCGCGCTGGAGGAGATCCACCGCCGTTCACCTGACGCCAACGTCGTCGTCGACGGTTGGCCGATCTACTTGCGTCCGCAAGGGTGCGCCGATGCTCTGTTGACCGGGCCGAATGCCGCCTACGTGCAGTCGAAGTTCGACGAGCTGAGCTCCGTTGTCTCGAGCGAAGCCGCTGCTCACGGCGCCGTCTATGTAGAAACTCGGACTGCGGGCCTAGGTCACGATGCGTGCGCGCCACGTAGTGAACGCTGGATCGAACCGGTCCTCGCAGATCAGACGCTGGTGCCCTTCCATCTGACGCTGCGGGGGATGAGCGACATCGCCGCCGAACTAAAGGCCGCAAGCGGCTCGTGAGCACTTTCGGAGGGCGGAACCACCAAAAGGACTCACGAGCCGCGGAGCGGCCTAGGTCCTGACAACGAGTACGAAGGGCCCGATCTCGGTCACCTGGAAGCGAGGATCGGCGAACAGTTCCTCGGGAAAAGTAACCGTGTAGCGGCGAACGTTCGGATCGTTCGGGTATACGTCCTCGGCCAGACGCAGGCTGTAGCCGTCGGGTCCGTAGCGGAACAGGATCGCGTCCGGCGCGCGCCACGGTGCCGCGTCCATTGCCGCAATCAGCTGGTCGGGGGTTTCGAGTTTGCTCCACTCGGCGATCGCCGCAGCCCGACCGTCGAAGTCGGCGAGCGGGTTCGCGTAATGCGAGGTCAGCGCCTGGAAACCGAAGTACGGGTAGTAGCTGAGGAAGCTGGTGTCTGCCGTCAAGACAACCGTGTCGGCACGCGGACGTTGCAGTTGCGTCGAGAGCGCGTCGTCGATCTCGCGGTAGTACGCGGCACCACCGGGCGGCCGCTTGTCGGCGCGGACGCCGTTACCGTCGGTGTCGCTGTAGGCGGTGTTGATCTCGGGCTCGAGGTGTTGTGGGATGTCCTGCGCGAACGACATCGCACCGGCGAGACCTACAGCGAGCACGGCATAGCGGAAACCGGCTGGACTCCCGATGTTGTCGTAGACCGAGCGGGTCGCTTCGAGAAATCCGAAAACCCCCGCCGCAGCCAGCAAGCCGATCAAGATCGGTTCCAAGCGGAACGACAACAACGTGCTGCCGAGGGCAGTGAACGCCATCGACGCAAGCGACCAGACGTAGATCGCGAGAACACCACAGCCGAGCGCGCGGGCCCGACGCGACGAACCGAACCGCACCGCGAGCCAGATCGTGCCGATCAGGCAGAGACCGCCGATAGCGGAGAAATGCAGCATCGGAAAGGCCAGCCGAGCCCCACCCTCTGGCAGGTAATGAAACGCCGTCCCCGATCCGGCCGGCCGGCCGTGGCGAAGTTCCAGCAGATAGGGCGCCCACACGATGAGTGCGATCACGATCGCGATGGCGCCGCAGACTCCCAAGCGAACAACGACTGGTACCGCGGCACGCCACGTATTGCCCGCCCGCACTGCGAGCACGGCTGCCAGGACGGCCATCGCTGTCACTGCAAACGCGGCAAGGCCGAGATAGAGCGTGTAGAACGTTGCGGCGACACCGAGGAACAATCCCGTCCCGATGACCGCGCCCCAACCGCCCGTGCCGGTGCTGTCGGGACGATGCAAACCTCCCCACGCGAGGATGAGCACCGGCGGAATCAGGACGGCGATGGTCGCGCCGTACGGTTCGGGAGAGGCGTAGGCAACGGTGACCGCAGCGACCGCGAGCCCGACCACTACCGCCCAGTCACCGCGAATCAGCTTGCTCCACAACACAAGTGCGACGACGGATGCTACAGCCAGCGAGGCGATCGCATACGGCTTGTATGCCTCCCAGCCGGCCATGCCGGTCAGGTTCGCGACACGACCGCCGATCCAGAACCAGCCTGCCGGGTAGAACGGCGGGACGTCGGCATAGGTCATGTCGCGCAGTGCAGCGGAATCGGTCAGTCGCGTGAGGTATTCGGTTCGAAACTCTTGATCGACCGAAATGCCGAACAGGTAGAGCTTGGTAGCACCTAGCGGCATGCCGAGTGTGACGGTGACGAATGCCGAAAGTCCGCCCCAGGAAAGCGCTTTCGCGACCAGCGGCCAGCGCTGGACCCGCAGCATCCAGATCGAGACGCCGAGCACCGCGATCGAGGCCACCTGCCCGACGGTCGTGAGCGCGCGCGTCACGTTCGACGAACTGAACGCGGGCCACTGAACCTGGGCGAACGCGAACAACCCGATTGCTGAGACGAGGGCAGCGACAACGATCGCCGCCGCCATCTCGGCGAGTGTCGACAGTGCGCGTCGCGCCGGGGCGGTGCCTGGCGCGATTTCGTCCACCGTCATCGAACTAGATCGGCAGCTTGCGGAAGATCGGCCGCGGAATGTGACGCAGGATCATCATCACGTAGCGGAACTGCCCGGGCGCCCAGACCAGCTCCTTGCCCTTGTCCGAGGCCCGAACAGCAAGTGCCGCAACAAATTCCTTGTCGACGGTCAGCGGTGCTTCCTTCACGTGCGCGCTGAACTTGGTCCGGACCATGCCGGGACGGATCACCAGAACGCGGACGCCGTACTCGCGAAGCGCTTCGCCGAGGCCGAGGTAGAAGCCGTCGAGTCCTGCCTTGGTGGAGCCGTAGACGAAGTTGGTGCGCTTGACACGCTCACCTGCGGCCGACGACATGGCGATGATCCGACCGAAGCCCTGACCGCGCATCTTCTCGCCGACGAGCACGCCGACCGACACCGCTGCGGTGTAGTTGACCTCGGCTATCTGCACGGCTTTGCGCTGGTTCTGCCAGAGTTCCTCGGGATCACCGTCGAGACCGAATGCGACGATCGCGACGTCCACATCACCGCCTGACCAGGCCTGATCGATCACGGCGGGATGGCTCGCTGTGTCGATGCCGTCGAAGTCGATGACATCGACCTTGGATGCACCGGCAGCCTGCACCTGCGCGACGGCTGCGTCGCGACCCGGATCGTTGGGCAGCGCAGCGAGGACGACGCGCGCAGGCCCCTTCTTCAGGTATTCCTCGACGATCGCGAGCCCGATCTCGGACGTGCCACCGAGAAGTAGCAGCGCCTGCGGATTGCCAACGGCATTGATCAATTTAGTAGCTCCAACTCACTGTAGTTCTAGCCTGCGAGCCATATCCGACATGAATACGCCCGTTGGATCGACCGTGCGGCGGACCTTGATCCACTCGTCGATCCGTGGGTACATCGCATGGAAAGTTTCGGCGGTCGTCCGCGAATCCTTGGCCGTGTAGAGCCTGCCGCCGAACTCGAGGACCCGACGGTCCAGCTCGGTGACGAACTCGTTGAGTCCGGCCTTGATCGGGAAGTCGACGCAGATGTTCCAGCCCGGGATCGGGAAGCTCAGCGGCGCTTGGTTGCCCGGCCCGAACAGCTTGAACACGTTGAGGAAGGAGTAGTGCCCGCTGGACTGGATGTCGACGATGATGCGTTTGAACTCCTCGACCGCTTCCGGCGGAACGACGAACTGGTACTGCAGAAACCCGTTCGAGCCGTAGGCCCGGTTCCACTCGCTCATCATGTCGAGTGGGTGGTAGAACGCCGTCAAACTCTGTGGCTGGTTCCGGTAGCTCTTCGCCTTGCGGTACCAAACTTCGGTCGCGAGGGTGAAGCTCGCCTTGTTCAGCAACCCGTTCGGGAAGAGGTCGGGGAAGGTGAACAGCGGCTTCGCGTCGAAGCGCAGCGGGTCCTTCTGCAGCTTCGCGGGCAGCTGATCGAACGTCGCGAGCGAGCCTCGCGAAATTGCCGCACGACCCAGCTTCGGCGGCGCGCTGATCGCGTCGAACCAGCCGGAACTGTAGGTGTAGTTCTCTTCGCTGCCGTCGCTGTGAATGGCGATGGTCTCGTCGAGGCTGGTCGTCACGTCGCCGTCGGCGATGAAGTACGCCGTCTCGGTCGGCGTCATCTCGATCGCCGCGCGCAGGATGATGCCGGTGAGGCCGTTGCCGCCGACAGTCGCCCAGAACAGCTTGGACGTCGGACCCTTCGGTGTCAGATGCCGAACCTTGCCATCGGCGGTCAGCAACTCCATCGAGCGAACGTGGTTACCGAAACTGCCCGCGCTGTGGTGATTCTTGCCGTGAATGTCGCAACCGATCGCGCCACCGACGGTGACCTGACGCGTGCCCGGAAGCACCGGAACCCACAGGCCGAACGGCAGAGCTGCCCGCATCAGCTGATCGAGGGTGACGCCACCGTCCACGTCGACGAGCCGAGTGTCGGCATCGATCTTGTGAATACGCCGCAACGGCGTCATATCGACGACGAGCCCGCCGCCGTTCTGAGCGTTGTCACCGTACGAACGACCGAGACCGCGAGCGACGACGCCACGCTTGAGGTGGCTCGGCTTGCTGTCGTTCTGCTCGGCGACCTGCGCGACCGCCTTAGCGATCAGCTCGATATCGGGGGTCGAAAGCACCTGCGCCGTCGTGGGGGCGGTTCGGCCCCAACCGGTGAGCGTGCGGGGCTGCGTGGGCAACGGCTGGGCTTCGTCGGGCGCCGCTGCCGTCTCCGTTGTTGTGGTGGACATCGGAGTAGAGGCTACCTGGCGCCGGATAGGCTCGTCAGCGTGTCCGGAACCGACCCGCAGCCCCATCTGCCTTTGCCCGTCGAGTTACCACTCGTCGACGAGCCCGGCGGCACCGACGTCGACCTCAAGACGCAGATCATCCGATTCGGGTTGACCGGCGGGCTCTCTGCGATCGTCGACTTCGGGCTCTACGTGCTCGGGTTGGCGATCGGGCTGCCCGTTAACGTTGCGAAATCGATCAGTTTCATCGCAGGCACAACCACTGCGTACCTGATCAACCGACGTTGGACGTTCAAAGCGCCGCCGAGTCGTGCGCGCTTCGTGGCAGTGGTCGCCTTGTATGCCGTGACGTTCGCGGTTCAGGTCGGTATCAACTGGGCGATCTACCACGCGCTCGACGACGAGTGGTGGCGTGTTCCTGTTGCCTTCGTCATCGCGCAGGGAACCGCGACGGTGATCAACTTCATCGTCCAGCGGGTCGTGATCTTCAAGATCAGCTGAGTTTGACGGGACGTGGCTCGGCCTTCGCGCCGAAGTAGTCGCCACCCTTGGATCGCATGTTGTCGGTGCCCCACGCCCGCACCCGGGACTCGGGGACCATTCGCGGAATGTGTTTGCGGCAATGGATGTAGGCCTCTTCGACATCGACGACGACCCAGCGTTCCGGCAGCCGCCCCTTCGCACGTTCGGTGGGTAGGCCGCGGACCGTTGCGCGAATCACGTCGTCAGCGACGATCCGGGCGCTGCCGTTGATGTGGAGACCGATGAGATCTTCGACGAAGTCGATCAGCAAGATGCCGATGTGCGGGTTCTCGGAAATGTTGCCGAGACTTGCCAGCACACCGTTGCCTCGAAACTCCGGGTAGGCGACCGTGCGTTCGTCGATCACGTGGATGAAGCCGGGGGTGCCCGCCCGGAAACTCGAGTCACACTCGCCGTTGGCGTCGGACGTTGCGATGAAGGCCATGTCCATCCGACCGACGAACTCGATCATCGTCTCGTTGAGACGGTCGAGTACCTGATCGGAGTAGAACTTGTCGGCGCGATCCTGGGTGCCGAAGCGCTCCTGTAGCCGGTGCTCGCCGCTACTGCCAGGCCGGTTATCGTCGGACATCGGATCCTCTCCACAATTTCGAGCAATCGTATCCGGTTTAAGCCTTCAGCGTGCGGCTCTGTCGAGACCCGCACGGTCGATCACAGTGATCGTCCCCCGGCCGAGCGTCACTATTCGCTTGTCCTCCAATTCACGCAGAACTTTGTTCGCAGTCGCGCGTGTTGTTCCCGCCATCGAGGCAAGATCATCCTGCGTCAAGCGGATTTCCGCTAACGCATTTGCACCGCCGTAGACCCGCGCGAGATGAGCGAGCCGTCGTACCACCCGCTCGTCGACCGGTAGATACAACGCCTCGAGCACCATCGCCGACAATCGTCGCACCTGAGCGGCCAGGGTGTCGGTGAGAAATCGGTCGATCTGTGGCTGCTGTCGCCGCAGCCGGGCAAGTTGCTCGCGGCTCAGCGTCAGAGTCTCGGTGTCCTCGATCGCCACGACGGTCGCAGTTCGCCTCGCATGTGGACTCAGCAAAGCCTGTTCACCCCACGAGTCGCCGGGCCCGAGCAGCGACAACGTCGCCGTGTGACCGAGCGGTGTCGTCACCCGAACGATCTGCCTGCCGGACTGGATCAGATGAACGCAATCGCCCGGATCGCCTTCGTGACAGAGGATGTCGCGCCTGCGAAACCGGCGTCGAGTGCAGGTCGAGAGCACGTGTCTGCGCTCGTCGTCCGACAGGCTGCGAAGCAGATCGAAGTCGGTCATCGCATACCTTCGAGGACGTAGACCGCGACAGGCTCGCGGCGACCTTTGACCTGCAATTCACCTCGGCTGCTCACCACCGCATTGTCGCCGAGTTGGGCCCTCGTCAGTGGCCCAATGACAACAGTCCCAGGCTCGGCCAATCCTTCGAGCCGCGCTGCGAGGTTCGTCGTGTCGCCGATCGCGGTGAAGTTGCGCATTTGTGCGGCCCCCACATTGCCAACAAGCGCTGGTCCGGTGTTCACCCCGACTCGAAACCGTGGCCAATCCGGATGCCCGTCGGCCACGCCCTCGATCGCGCGATGCAGATCGAGCCCGGCTCGCGCTGCACGATGGGCGTGGTCGGGTTGGCGGGTCGGCGCATTGAACAGTGCCATGACGGCGTCGCCGACGAATTGCACGACGGTCCCGCCCTCGTCCAGGATGACCGGCACGATCGCGCCGTAGTAGGTGTTGAGCATGTCGACCACCTGATCGGGTGACGACTGCTCCGAGAACGGCGTGAAGCCCCGCAGGTCGGCGAACAACACACTCACCTCGGCGATTTCGCCACCGAGACCAGCCTGCGTCGGATCCGCGATGAGTGCCGTCGCGACCGCAGGGGACATGTACGAGCGGAACAGTCCGTCGAGTTGCTGATACAACCGCGCATTCTCCAGGGCGACCGAGGTCTGCGATGCGAACGAGCGCAGCAGTGCGATATCGGAGTCGGAGAACTCGCCATCGCGGGCAACCTCGAGAACGCCTGCCGGTGTCCCCTTCACTGTCAGCGGCAGGGTCAACGCCGTCGAGTCCGCGCTGCCACCGTCCGCGAACTGCAGCTGCCCGCCGCGAATCAGGCCGAGCCGCAACCTGTCTCGATCGAACGCCGAGGCCGCGAGGCCGACCACCTCGTCCAGCAGTTCGGCCTCGCTTCTGATCACGCTGGAGCGCTCACCGACAGCTGCAAGCGCGCCGAGCCTGCGGACCTGCTCACGTTCGTTGCCGAGCGCGTGCGCGCCCTGTTGCAGGACGGCGATCTGACGTTCGGTCAGGCCGAAGCGACGCGACAGTTCCACTCCGACCGACCCGAGGGGTTCGGTCGCCGCGACGCCGCCGTCGGCGCGTTGGCGTAGCGCATTCACCATCTCCTCGAGCGCTCGCGCGTAGTCGCGTTCCATCGCCGCCATCGTCTGGCGCAGCGTGACCGAGTCGAACAACCCGTGCGCCGACCCCTCGCGCCGAAACTGCAGATGAGCGCTGAACACGATGAGCACGAACGCCGCGACCATCAGCAGGTGCCATTCCCACCACGATGCTCGCCAGCTGCGCCCGAACCCGACGGCGAACAGTGCCTCCGACAGCAGCACGAACGCGGTCAGGACACTGAGCAGCACAACTCCGCGAGTGCGCAGATATTTCAGGAGGTACCGGATCGCTGCGGTGAGGTAGAACGCCGAACCCACGAACGCCGCGGCGACCAGTGGACCGTGCGCCTCGGACGGGTCGGGCGCCCGATCCAGGGGTGGTAACCCGGCAAGGGACACGATGGCCCAGACGGCGAGCAGGACGAGTGGCAATGCGGCGAGCAGCGGCTCGAAGCGTCTGATCCGCGCGGCGCCCGACGGCCCGTAGTCGATCGACGACGCCAACGCCGCCACCCCGCCGAGAACGAGGCCCACCGGGGTAGCGGCGACGAAACCCGCGTTGGGACTCGACAGGATCACCCCCGGCGTCGCGAGCGCGTGCAGGCCGAGAAACCCTGCGTTGAACTGGAATACGAGCGACACCAAAATCAACCGTGCGTCACTGCGCTGTCGCGCCGCGCGAAGCAGAACCAACCCGAGTGCCATCGCGGTCGACGCCGTCGCAAGGACGAGCCAGAAGTGCGCGCCGTGATGTTCGTAGTGAACGTCGAGGTGTGGCTTCGATACCAGCAACCACAACCCGAACGCGGGTATGGAGACGTGGATCAGCCACACGGCGACCCGAACGGGCGACGGCACCATTCGGGCCTAGCCGACCGGCGAAACTGTCACGGGCACACCGTTGAACACAGCGTTGCCCGACGGGACGTCGACCACGGCGTCGTCGGTCAATGCGTTTGCATTGACGCCCGCGTGCGCTGCCGCCACGCGCTGAGTACTGCCGCTGTGGCCCCATCCGTGCGGGAGGCTGACGACCCCCGGCATGATCGTGTCCGTCGGTTCCAGCGGCACGATCAGTTCGCCCGCCGCGGATTTGACCGTCGCCGAGTCCGTCAGTCCCAGCCGTTCCATGTCGAGCGGGTTGATCTGCAGCGTGCACTTGTTGGAGCCGCCGACCAGCGTCGACACGTTGTGCATCCAACTGTTGTTCGACCGGAGTTGCCGCCGCCCGATGAGAACGATGTCGGCAGGTGCACGCTCGAGACTTTCCCGAAGGCGGGTGACGTCGTCGAGCATCTTGGCGGGTGCCAGTTCGACCCTTCCCGATTCGGTGAGGAGCCGGCCGGGTAGTTGCGATTCCAGCGGCCCCAGATCCAGTCCGTGTGGGTTGTCGAGCAGGGTCTGCAACGACAGGTTGCCGCCACCCGACCACTCGCCGTACGGCCCGAGTCGCAGCATCATGTCCAACCGCAGTTCGACGCCGGAGTTGCCCTGCAGGTCGGCGCGTAGATCGCCGACCTCCCGACCTTCGACACCCGAGCCTTTGGCACCTACCGCCGCGCGCAACGTCTGATCGATGATCATCTCGTCGAGCAGCATCGGGTCGCCATCTTGCCCTGCGGCGATCATCGAGAGTCGAGCGAGAATGTCAGCCTCCGACGGCCGATCTCCGAGCGGCAACATCGGCGGCGAGTAGCGCGCGTAGTTGCGGACCGCAAAACCGAGCAGAGCGAAGTCGTAATGGCTCGACTGCGTCGACGGCGGCGGCGGAAGTATCACGTTTGCATGTTCGGTGGTCTCGTTGAGGTACCTGTCGACGCTGACCATGAATTCGACATTCGACAGCGCGGACCCGATCCGTGGACCGCTCGGTGCGGAGAGCACCGGATTGCCTGCGACGGTGACCAACCCGCGTACCTGACCGTCGCCGGGGGTCTCCAATTCGTCGGCAAGGGTCGCGACCGGGAGTTCGCCGAACGCCTCGGGTAGTTGTCTGGCCCGGCTCGTCCAGCGACCGGTGGTGAAGGCGCGGGTTCTGCGGGGCCCTGGTGCCGCGGGATTGGCGAACATCACGCCGCCAGGACGGTCCATGTTGCCGGTGAGAACGTTGATCACGTCGACGAGCCACTGTGCGAGCGTGCCGAATTCGGCTGTGCACGTACCGATTCTGGCGTACACGGCGGCGGTGGGAGCTGCAGCGAGTTCGTGGGCGATCCGCACGATGACGTCCGCTGGCACACCGGTTCGCGCTGCGACCGCCTCCGGTGTGAAAGGTGTTGCAGCGCTGCGTACCTCGTCGAGACCGTTGCTTGCAACGTCGACGGCGGTGAGGCCTTCGGTGAACAACGTATGCACGATCGCGAAGAGCAGGTAGGCATCTGTGCCCGGCTTCACGAAGATGTGTTCGTCCGCGAGCTTGGCCGTTCGCGTCAGGCGGGGGTCGACGACAACGACCTTGCCGCCACGTTTGCGAATCGCCTTCAACCTGCCCGGAAAGTCCGGAGCGGTGCACAGCGAACCGTTCGATTCGAGCGGATTCGCGCCCAGCATCAGCAGATAATCGGTTCGATCCAGGTCGGGTACCGGGATGGCGACCGGATCGCCGAACATCAAGCCGCTCGACACGTGCTTGGGCATCTGATCGGCAGTGCTCGCAGAGAAGATGTTGCGAGTTCCGAGTGCCCGAATCAGCGGCGTGTTGTACAGGGCACCAGCGACGGTGTGCGCGTTCGGATTGCCGACGTAGAGGGCAAGTGACTTACGTCCGTGCTCGGCAATGACTTTGCCCAATCCTGCTGCCACTGCGGCGAAGGCTTCGTCCCAGCTGACCGTCACCCATTCGTCGCCGCGGCGAATCAGGGGAGCGGAGAGCCGATCCGGGTCCTCGTCGAGGTGGCCGAAGCTGGCACCTTTCGGGCAGATGAACCCCTTGCTGAACGGATCGTCACGATCACCTTTCACGGAGGTGATGTGGTTGTCGTCGTCAAGGGTCAGCGTCAGACCACACACTGCTTCACATAGCGGACACGTTCGTAGCGCTGTCTTCATCGTCTCATCTTGTCCTCTGCGGATCGTCGTGGAAACCCTCGAACTGTCGGCAGGCCGACACTGGCAGCGTCGCGTCCGCGACAGACGGGTGCGCCACGTTCCGGCACCCTTGTCCAAGACAGATAAAAGTTGCGCCGAACTGCATGAACGAGTTCGATTGACCCGAGAAGGATGCGAGCCCACGTGACCGACCCGATGACCCGACCGAGCAGATTGCTGGAGCGAACGCAGATCCTCGGCGCGCTTGCGAGCAAGTGGCAGGATGCCGTGCGCGGCAACGGGTCCGTCGTATTGGTGACGGGTGAGGCAGGAATCGGCAAGACCAGCGTGGTTCGCGCGTTTCGGGAGTCGCTTGGAGCGGTACGAATTCTGTCCGGCGCATGTGACGATCTGCAGACCGCTCGTGCGTTCGGACCGTTGCGGCAGCGTCGTGCGGGCCGCTCGAAGACGCCCTTGCAGGTGGGGCGGGCGAGGAAGTCTTCGACGGCGCTCTCACCGAACTGCGGACCCAGCCACCGACCCTGCTCATCATCGAAGACCTCCACTGGTCCGACGACGCCACCCTCGACGTCCTCGCTTTTCTCGCGCGTCGCATCGACTCCGTCGCCGCCATGGTGCTGGTCACGATCCGCGACGGTGGCGCCGCACCCGGTCATCCGCTGCATCGGTGGCTCGGCTCTCTCGCAGGCCTGCCTGTGCAGCGAATTGTGTTGCCGTCGTTGTCTACCGGGGCGGTTGCCGAGTTGGCCGACCAAACCGATTGGGACGCAGCAACGCTGCACGAACTGACCGGCGGCAACCCGTTCTACGTCACCGAAGCACTCGCGGCACCACCCGACGACGCTGTCCCCGCAACCGTCGCCGACGCCGTGCTGGCGAGAGTGCGGCAACTGGACAGCGCGTCCATCGACGCGGTCGAACGCTTGTCGGTCGTACCGAAGCTTGTCGAGTTCGAACTCGCTGACGTACTGCTCGGAGACCGCATCGATCACCTGACCAGTGCCGAGGACAGCGGAATCGTGCAGGTTCGCAGCGACGGCATCGCGTTCCGACACGAGCTCGCGCGCAGGGCGGTCGAAGCGAGCCTGTCGGGTCTGCGGCGCCGCACGTTGCATCGCAATGTGATCGGGGCGCTCGGGGCAATGCCGCGTCCCGATCTCGCCAGGTTGGTCCACCATGGTTTGGCTGCCAACGATTCCGCCACCGTGATCCGCTATGCCGCTCGCGCTGGAAGGGAATCGGCCGCAGTGGGTTCGCATCGGCAGGCGCTCGCGCATTTCGAGGCAGCGCTGCGCTACGCGGATGCGTTGTCGACTGTCGATCGTGCGCGACTGCTCGACGACTACGCATGGGAGTTGTACAACGCCCACCGCTTCTCCGATGCCGTCGACGTGGGTGAGCGCGCCGCTGCGCGTTACCTCGAGGTCGGCGACCCGGTGCTCCTCGGTGAGGCCCGCGTCCGGTTGTCGCGGCACCACTACATGATCGGCGACACCCGTCGTGCGGTCGAAACATCGCGAGCAGCATTGGAAGGCTTGGAGCGGACCTCGTCGCTCGGGGCGACGGCCTACGCGGCGACCTCGTATGGCGCTGTTCTCGCGCTCGCCGGCGACACCGACGAAGCCGCACCCGTCCTCGATCGCGCGCTCCAACTCGCTACGGAATCCGAACGAGTGGACCTGATCGAGCTGTGCCTGAACTACCAAAGTCTCGTCCGTCGCGACGTCGACCAGGACGGGCGGATCGCCTTGCTCCGAAAGAGTTTGGCGCTTGCGCTCGAACACGGCCACCACGAACACGCTGCGAGGGCGTACACCAATCTCGGTGAAATTCTTTACCGCAGTGCCAAGTTCGATGATTTGGACGTGTGCTTGCGAAGCGCGCTGCGTTTCACCGCCGAGCGTGGATTCGGTTCGCACGCATTCAATCTCGAGGTCCACCAAGCGCTGCTGCGGATACGGCGGGGCGATTGGCAGGCAGGCGAGGACGCGCTGGCGGCCATCATCGATCGCGCAGAGGACCCAGGGATGTTGCGTGTCTACAGCGTCCCGACCTACGCTCGCCTGCTCGCTCGCAAGAACCTCGACACCGACCTCACCGCAACGCTTCTCGGCGCCTGGCACACCGCGGTCGAACAAGGTTCCCTGCTTGCTCTCTCGTTCGCCGGGCCCGCATTGGCCGAGTACGCCTGGATCAGCGGCCGCACCGACCTCGCGACCATTGTGTTCGAACAGTGGCAGACGGTGTGCGACCGGCCCGGCGCCGGACCGGTGTGGGGTGAAGTTCTCCGCTACTGCGCCCGAGCGGGCGTCGACATCGGCGCAGCACCTCTCGACGACGTACCCGAGCGATGGGCCGCGGGCCTGCGACGCGACGCGGCGGCTGCCGTTGCACAATGGGAGACAATCGGCGATCCATACGAGCGCGCGCTCGAGCTTGTCGAAGCCGGTACTCCCGAGCAGACCCGAGAGGCGTTGTCAATACTCGACGGACTCGGTGCTGCCGCCACCGCGGCGACGGTACGCCGGCAGCTGAAAAGTCATGGCATGCAAGTAGTTCCACGCGGACCACACTCGTCCACCAAAGCCCACCCAGCAGGCCTCACCGCGCGCCAGGCCGATGTCCTCGATCTCGTCGCACAGGGACTGACAAACGCCGAGATCGCCGACCGACTCTTTCTCTCCGTGCGGACCGTCGACCATCACGTCTCCTCGATTCTCGGCAAACTCGGGGTCTCGACACGCCGCGACGCCGGCGCAGTCGCGCGGTCGATGGCGGCTGTGCGGTGACATTGCCTCCGCTCCGCTCCGGGTGTTCGCGGCCCTTTCAGGCACAGCGTTCCCTCCTCGACTCGCTGCGCTCGCTCGTCAGTCCACGCCGTGCCGGGCCGCTCACGCGCTCGCTCGTCAGTCCACGCCGTGCCTGGCCGCTCACGCGCTCGCTCGTCAGTCCACGCCGTGCCGGGCCGCTCACGACCACCGAACCCCGCTATAGCCCCTGCATCTCCCACACGGCCAATCCGCAGAACGCCGTGACGCCGAACATCCCGAGAATCCAAAAGATTCGTGGAATGTGAGTGAGCCAACGGAGCTGATCGATATCCGTGCGGCCGGATCGATTTCGCGAGACCTCGACGAGCGTGCGGAAATTGCCGAGAACCAGCACCCACGCGCCGATCAAGAATAAGTGCTGACGTAGCTCGACGGGACTGTGCCGATCGAGATAGACCAGAATCACGCCGGCGAGGATGAGCATTGCGGCACCGAACAGGTTCCGGATGTAGAGCAGCATCGCGGCCACCACCGCGAGCGTCGCCCAGCCCAGGACTGCCAGTTGGCCGCCGGTCAGCAGAATTGCCGCAAGAACACCGACGAGGGGCGGTGCCAGATATCCCGCGGCAGTAGTCGCAATCATGCCTGGACCGCGCGGCTTTCCGCGCGACACCGTCAATCCCGACGTATCGGTGTGCAGTCGAATTCCCACCAGTTTGCGTCCGGTCAGGAGCGCCACGATCGCGTGCCCAGCCTCGTGAACCAGTGTCACGAGGTGCCGATTGAGCGACCACAAGGGAGGAAAGAGCACGAGCAGACCCGCGACGAAAATTGGCGCGTAGGCGCCGAGCTCGTCCCAGATGCGGTTCACCGGACCCAGTATCCGGATCCGACGCGGGCAATCCGCAGACCGGGACCTACGTCACACCTGGCTCAGTCCTGTCCGGGATGCCGCAGCAGGTTCAAGATCGCGAGTGCAAGTCCTCCCCACACCGTCACCATGGCAACGATCATCATGACTACTGCTGCGGTGCTCACGACTCGGCCTCCTTGTCACTGTTCGTTTCGTCGTCATAGCTGGGTTCCTCGATGGGCGTGTGGCGACTCCAGGGCAAGAACGACAAGCCGATCGCCACGACGATAAGGGCGACCACCATTCCCCAGCCGAAGATGTTGATGAAGGTCGACGGATATCCTTCATACGGCGCTTCGAGTTCGGACATGAAGTCTCGGAACAGGATGAAGGCCAATGCGGCAGGTGCCACACCGCCAACGAGGAACTGCCACCATCGTCCGAGGCGGATCGTTCCAAACTTGTTCATATGCGCCATCAGCACCGGGAGCTTGCGGAACACGAGAGTCAACGCAACCATGCTCGCGACAGCGGCCGCCAGGATTCCGAAGCTGTTGACGAAGTGGTCCATGGTGTCGAGCACATAGACACCCGTGGTCGTCGAGAACAGACCGATCGACAGCACCGCTGCGGGCAGTCCCACCCAGAGAGCAGCCGAAACGCGCGAGAGTCCGATCTTTTCCCGCACAGCGGACACAACCACCTCGAGCACGCTCACCAACGAGGTGAGTCCAGCCACTACCAGAGACGCAAAGAACAACACTCCAAGGAGGCCACCTCCCGGGGCTTCCGAGACGATCGTCGGGAAGGCCACGAATGCGAGCCCGAGTCCGGAAGTGGCAACCTCGTCGACCGGCACCGCAGCAGCAGTGGCCATGAAGCCGAGCGCTGCAAAGACTCCGATTCCGGCTAGCAGCTCGAAGCCCGAGTTGGAGAAGCCGACCACGGCTCCCGAGCCAGTCATATCGGTGCGACGTCTGACGTACGACGCATAGGTGATCATGATGCCGAAGCCGACCGACAGTGAGAAGAAGATCTGTCCGAACGCCGCTACCCATACGCCCGTTTCGGTCAACGCCGACCAGTTCGGACTGAACAGTGCATCGAGTCCGACACCCGCACCATCAAGGAACAGCGCCCGCACGACGAGCGCTGCGAAGACCAGCAGAAGCAGTGGCATGAAGATGATCGCCATCCGCCCGATGCCCTTCTGGACGCCGAGAACCATGATTCCCACGACGACAATCCACAGCAGCAGGAGCGGCCAGAACACCCCCGGCACCAGGTCCAGCGATGCCCCCGGTGTATCTGCAGCCTGCAGGAATTCACCGAAGAAGAAAGCGTTCGGATCGTCTCCCCACCGCTCTTCGATCGAGAAGAAGGTGTAACGGATCGCCCACGCGATGATCGCCGCGTAATAGATCGCGATCACTGCACAGATTCCGGTCATCCACCAGCCGATGGGTTCGGCGCCGCGAGCGATCCGCCGAAAAGACAACGGCGCCGATCCGCGGTAACGATGACCGACGGCGTAGTCGAGGAACAGGAACGGAATTCCGGCCGTCAGCAACGCAACGAGGTAGGGGATGATGAACGCCCCACCGCCGTTTTCGTACGCGACGTAGGGAAACCGCCAGATATTGCCGAGACCGACTGCCGAGCCGATGGCAGCGAGTATGAAGACTCGTCGCGTGCCGAACGAGTCCCGACCGTGTTTCGTCCCCGACTTGTCAACCGCCTGTGTGGACATACTTCGAGTCTGGCATCAAACTGATGCGGCCGGTGACGGTTCGTGTGATCGCGCCAGCGACAATGACCCCATGACCTTGTCTGTGCGAGAACGTATAGGTGCCGCAGCGTGGGTCCTCATCGCCGGCTACTTCGTCGCGGAAGCTGTCGTTCTCGCCGCTATGCCAACCGCCTACAACGCTGCCACAGGTTCCATCAGCAGTCTCGGGGAAATCCACTGCACAGGCGACATCTGTTCTCCGCTAAACGATCTGATGAATTGGTCGTTCGTTGTCACCGGAATTCTGGTCGCGGTCGGAGCGTTCGGCCTCAACACCCTGCTACCAGCGAGCACACTACGTAACTTCGTTCTCGCACTACTGGCCGTCACCGCAATAAGTTGCACCGCAACAGGTTTCGTCACGATCGACACCAACGAATCGCTGCATCAACTCGTCGCGATACCGACCTTCATCGCACGAAACGCTGCACTCGCTCTTCTGATCCTGCCCATCTACCGACGCTGGCCGACCATCGGCGTCCTCACCGCAACAGCCTGCGTGACCGGCACCCTCGGCATGCTGGCGATCCTCACCACCGACCTACCCTTCGGAGTCGTCGAGCGAATCGCCTTGTATCCGTTCAGTCTGTGGGCGGTTGTGGTCGGCGTTGCCGCATTCGTTAGGTCGACCAGCGCCCGACCCGTTACTCCGGTGCGACAGCCAACGGCACCAGAATGAGAGCAAGCACCCATGCTTGCGGCGACGTCACGTGCAACAGGATCAAGGCGGAGAAGATCGCGCTGATCAGTGCGAGAGCAGGCCAGCTCACCCGGTAGCGGTGGGCGGCGATCGAAAGTTGATTGCGCGACATGATGTTTGCTCCTACAGCCGCTCAGCGCAGACGACGGTCTTGCGAACCGGGTACGCGAAGCCTTGTCCTGCACCGCATTCGGCGGGATCGTCGGATCCGCTGATAATCCGGAGAAGCCGCACGTCACCCGGAGCTACTGCGGCACAGTCGACCTTGCCGACGATGTCACCAGCCGTCGAATAGCATTGTCCGACAACCCAGTCGACGTCCATGCACAGCGCACTGGTCTCGACTCCGCCACGCGTCGAGGCGTACCACTGATCGATATCGGCAGCACATTCGTCGTGCTTGGCGACTGTGGCCACAACCTTGAACCCGGCAGCGGGCGTGCCGCAGGGCGCAATCGCGATCACCGGGGCCGTATCGGATCCGGCGAGGCTCACACAGTCGCCCACTTCGGCGGTGAAGACGGGCTCGTCGGCCTTGGGGGTAGAGGTCCGTGTCGGCTTCGGTGCGTCAGGCGCCTTCTCGGATGCGGGTTCAGCGACCGCCCGTGGGGTGATGTTCGAACCGCAGCCGCTGAGCAGCGCTGCACCGACGGCGACACCCAACAGCAGGGCAGCGGCATTGCGACGTGTTTTCGGCATCTGAGCAATCTCCTACGGACGATCCGACCTGGTGTAACAACTGTCGGTTCGAACCGCGTCAGGAGCTAGACACCCTGGGGGTCGAAGGCGCTCACCCCGTCGGTTTGCGAATGCTGGAGAAGATCGTCTTCGCATCGTCGGCGGTCAGTTCGCCCGGTACTCCGCGATCGGCGACGATCACCATCAGGTCGGTGTCGGGCCCGTTCGGCACGGCGAATGTGAACACCGAGAATCTCGGCGGCGCACACGACTCGGTCGAGGTCAGTGATCCGGAGGTCTCGATGAAGACACCCGTGGACTGTCCGTCGCGAGATTGGAACGGAACTGCGGGCGACGACTTGATGTCGGGTGAGTTGTAGCCACTCGACGCTCTGCGGCCGACTTCAATCGCCGCAGCGGTCGGGTCAGGTTGGCCTGCTGTGATGAGAACCGACTTGGCTTTCACCCAGTTGCCGCAGTAGCCGTCGTCGTAGTCGGCAACGCCCTTGCCGATGACACCGTTGGTGCCACCGATCGTGCCTTGCGAGGCGACATCCCAGTCGGCGGGGACGTCGTAGGCAACCCCGCGGCTCGGAACGAACACGGACTGATAGCCGTCGATCACCGGAGCAGGTGCGGGCAGATCACCCTTGTGTGTGGTCTTCGGCGCAGCGCGAGTTGTGGCGGTCGCCGACTCCGCGGATACCTCGCCAGCGGTTGGCGTGCCGCTGTCCGAACTGCCGCGGGTGACGATCACCAGCACGAGGACCGCGGTCAGCAAGGCGACGACGGCAACTCCGGCCGCGATGAGCGCCGTGTTCCTCCGAGGCGGTGGGGGTGGAGGGAAGTACTGCGCTCGCGGAGGCATGCCGTTCGGGTACACGGTTGTCGGGTTGGTCGGAGGGCCCATGGGAGGTTCGTGAACCCAATCCGGCGGCGGACCCCACGCGTTCTCGGGCGTGCTCGACGATCTATCGTCCGCTGTGTCGCCGCTCATCGAAGCCCCCAAAATCGCCGTCGCTAGGCATGACCGCCGACGCTCACCGTACCGATTGTGAGTGTTGTCCGAGCTTCGAGCACCGCGCCGACGCGTTCGACCTGCTGTTCCAGTCGAGTGACTTGTCGCTTGGTCAACGTGTCGAGGGGCTCAACCGTCACAGCGAGTGTGTTGCCAGACCTCTTGTGATGCCACACGCCGCGGACTCGACCGTCGATCAGCAAGGTCGGAAAGTTGCCCGCCTGCCCGCGCGAGAGGGCCCGTGCGGCGGCCGCGCCGGGAAACACTCGCTCGCGCGGTCTACTGCCGATCACGTAGGAGTCGAAGTACGGGAGCAGGTGCAACTCGCCTCCGCCCGCTTCGGGAAAGGTGGTGTCCGCGGCGGAGGTCCACATGGCGACGCCGTCGATATCGATGGGTTCGAGTTCGTCGCGGACACTTCCGAAGAGCTCGGCCGCCCAAAGACGGGGAGCCGCGAGCCAGTGCGCGAAATCTGCAGGCGTGGCGGGGCCGTAGGAAAACAGATAGTGCTGCAACAGTTTTCGAGTGGCGGTGTGCTCGTCCATCGCTACAAGATCCGGCACGAGTCTGCGCGTACTCGAGTAGGTGACCTTGCGTCCACGATTGGCCCCGAAACACAGCACGCCGCGTTGTGCCGCCTCCCCGAGCGATTGCCGCCAACGCGGCCACCACCCGCCGAAGGCGGGCATAACCAGATCGCCTGCCCATGAACCGGTGCGCGCAACAACAGCGGCATCGAGCTCGTCGACCGTCAGGTCGTCGGTCGCTAGTGCGTCGGCGATTGCGGTGATGACGGCGAGGCTCTCCTCGCGCGACATGCGCATCGACTCCGGTACCGCTGCGACGAGGCGTGGGACGCCCGACATGGCAGCAATCCACATGGACAGGTCTTCGGTAGCCAGAAGATGGACGGTGCCGCGCGGCCCGAAGGTCTTGATCAGCTGTGGCGAGCAGGATGGATCGCCTGTTGTGAGAGCGCGTCGCACATCGGAGCGGGTGCCCGACTGCATCCGGAGTCCGACCGCCAACTCCCCTGCCGAAAGCACCTGCGCATGAGCACCACACATTGCTCGTGCCGCTGCGGCAGGGTCGTCGGTCGTCGGATTCAGCAACCGCTGCCGATCGAGCCGTCGGGTGAACACCTGCGACCACACGGTGTCGTCCGCCTTCCATCCGCTCGCCTTCACGACACCGATTCGACCATGGAGTCGGGAAGGTTTACGACGCCAACGCCGATTCCGCACCGTGCCAGCGCGGTGATGCGACCGCCCGCAACGCGGCCGACACGGCAACGACGGGCGGCAGCGTGATCCGTGACATCGGTGCAGTGAACCAGCGAACTGGGCCGGTCAGCAGATAGGTCGGCGGCAACGGAATGCGAGCGCCGGATGTGTGCACGATCAAGCCGTGGTCGCGGATCGTGGCCATCGCGTTGTGCGACACACCTGTCGTCGCGGCGAGAACGATGTGGCGCCGCGGGACAGTTGGCAGTTCGATGACCGGCCCGGCGAGCAGGTGGACCCGAAGGAACTTGTGGATATCCAGCGCGAGGTCGGCGGGCAACTCGATGCCGCACAGCGTCGGACCGGTCACGAGTTCGAGTCCGATCGCAGAGGATCGGACGGTCCAGCCGCATGCGCTGTACTCGACGGCCAGGGCGTCGAGGATGTTCGTGACCGTCGGGGTGGTGTGTGCGTCTCGCATGGTGCCTCCAGGGTGGGAACGTGTCCTCCGAATGGTGGAGTTTGCGAGGCATTCGGTCTGTCGCCGAGGTGACATGAGGAGTGTGTCCGAGCCGACACAACGAATTGGTAACTTTTCAGCTACCTCGACGGCCTGAGCGGCGAGGTCCTGCTGCCGCAGAAATGTGGTTTACGACACAAAACTGCCTCCCGCTGTAATCAGCGAGAGGCAGTGAGGGTCCAGCAGTAGTTGGGATCTCTCGATCGCGGGTCGGATAGCTCAGCAGGCGACGCGGGCGTTGCGGCGAGCCCAGCGGCTCGACTTCACCGAGCGGACAGCAGCTGCGACCGCAACGAGCGGCGGAACCCAGCGCGATTCCTCGGGGGATACGGCCCAGCGGGCAGAACCGGCGATCATCTGGGTGGGCGGCAACGCGATGGTGTCGCCGTCCATGTAGACGATGGCACCCAGTTCACGCAGCGCTGCGATGGCCAGTGCGGCCTTCGCTACGCCTGTGACGAGGTGGATCTGCCGGGTCTCGGACCCTGGAAGTTCGATAACGGGACCGAGGAGCATGTTCGCCTGCATGAATGCGTGAACGCCGTCGGTGTACTCGGCTGGGATCTCGATGCCGCAAACGTTGGCATCGGTGATGAGCGAGATTCCGTTGGCGGTCGTCGTTACCATCCATCCACGCTTGGTGTACTCGTCTGCAGATGCAGCCAGGGCGCTTGGGGAGACGGATGTTCCGGCGGTGGTGCGCACTCTTTTCTCCTTCGTGAAACTTGCTTGCTCGGTGCTTCAGAAGGGGTATCGGAGGCCGCGCACAAAAAGTTACTGAGAATTTCGTGAGAGGGGCCCAAAAACTTCTCGGCGAGCCCGCGGGGGCTCTAAAGCGGGCTTTTCTGGGCTTTCGAACCCCTCGGAATCGGCGAAAAGGGCGATCGCATGCTTCTCGCAGCTGGTCTGCGCAGCCGAAATGTCCCTCTGCGCGAGTCGGAGCAACTATCCGGCAACTGTAAAAGGTGTCCCAAATCTAGTTATCTTCGAGCCCGTCTGCCCACGCAGAGATCGTCTCGACCCACTCGGTGCCTGCCTCGGGAATCAGGCTGTTGTGGCCGACGCCGTCGATGATGTGGAGCTGCTTCGGCTCGGGTGCCGCGGCGAACAACAGATGCGCGTGCGACACGGGCACGATTTCGTCGAGTGTTCCGTGCACCATCAAGACCTCCCAGTAGTAATCGCGGAAAAACCAACGCTAAGCGCCGCCCTGATGGTTCGGTGGGTGGTGATGGGACTCGGGCGAGTGTCTGGCGGTGATCGGTGGCGACGAGGACGTACTCGGACGCGGAGTTGGAGCAGCTGCGTGGCTTCCCGGATTCGATCGGACCGGACGAGCTGATCCGGTACTTCACGCTCACCGCTGGCGATGTCGCGTTCGTGAACTCGCATCGCACTCCGCCGAACCGAATCGGTGTCGCGGTCCAGCTGTGTTCGCTCCCGTGGCTCGGGTTCGTTCCCGATCGGGTGGACCGGGTGCCGGACGCGGGGGCGCGGCGGCTGGCGGAACGACTCGGGATTCCGGTCGCAGCCCTGGCGGAGTACGGCGGCCGCGAACAAACACGCACCGACCACCTGCGAGAGGTCGCCGAGTTTCTAGGCTGGCGTTCCGCTGGCGATCTCGACTTCAAGGAGCTGGACCAGTTTCTGTTGGCCCGGGCGATCGAGCATGATTCGCCGGGTTTGCTGTTCCGGCTCGCTTCCGAGCATCTGCGCAGTTCCCGTGTGATTCGGCCGGGTCCGGTCTGGCTGACCGAGCGGGTCGCCGCCGCCAGACAGGCAGCGCAGATCGAGACCTACACCCGGCTGGAGCACCTACTCACGCCGCGGCGCAGGAGTGGACTCGACGGTCTGCTCGACGTCGACACCGAACTCGGTTCGACGCGGCTGCATTGGCTGTCGAACGGTGCCACCACGGCATCACCGGAGGCCATCAAATCCGAGATCGCCAAACTCCGGTTTCTGCGGGACCTGGGTGTCGACCACCTGGACGTGTCGGTGCTGCCGGTCGAACGACGGCGGTACCTGGCCGGTATCGGACGACGGTCCACTGCCCAGATGCTGAGCCGACGAGATCCCGAACGGCGGTATCCGATCCTGCTGACCCTGATCGCGCAGTCCGGAGTCGAAGTGCTCGACGAGGTGGTGCAGTTGTTCGATCAGGCCGTGTCGGGTCGGGAGTCGCACGCACGCAACAAGCTTGCCGACCGGCTCGCCGAACGCGCCGTCGCGGCCGAAGATCGCCTGGCCCTGCTGGACGCGATGCTCCCGGTTCTGCTGGACTCCACGGTTCCGGACGCCGAGGTCGGTACGATTCTGCGCGGACTCGGGATGCAGCGTATGAGGGCTGCGCACTCTGGTGCGCCGACCCGGCTTCCACGCGACCGTGGACATCTTGCTGTGCTCGACGATTCGTTCTCGTATCTGCGCCGGTTCGTGCCAGATGTGTTGGATGCCATCGACTTCCGTGGGACCGACGCAGCCGCCGATCTGATCACGGCTACCGCCCAGTTGAGAGGGCTGTACGTCGCCGGTGCCCGCAATGTGCCACCGAACGCGCCGGTGTCGTTCGTT
The DNA here is from genome assembly GCF_043944905.1 of Antrihabitans spumae. NCBI lineage: Bacteria > Bacillati > Actinomycetota > Actinomycetes > Mycobacteriales > Nocardiaceae > Antrihabitans > Antrihabitans spumae. Next base: position 46,791 of record NZ_JBIMSN010000072.1, on the reverse strand, counting down.
CCGGCACGGTGGCGCGGGTACCTCGACGATGCCGTGGCGGCGCAGGACGCGACGGCCTACCGGCACTACTGGGAGCTGTGCGTGTTGTACGGCCTTCGTGACGGTCTGCGCAGCGGCGACGTGTTCGTGCCGGGATCGCGGCGCTACGCCGACCCAACCTCCTACTTGATCAGCGGCGACCAGTGGCAACTTCAACGCCAGGAATACTGCCGTCTCGTCGGCAAGACACCCGACGGCCGGGACGCGATCGAGCACGCCCGCCACGAACTCCGCGACGCGGTCGCGGCCTTGGAAGAAGTCCTCGCCGCCGGGGACGGCGCGGTCCGCCTCGACGACAAGGGTGAGCTGGTGATCGGTCCGTTGACCGCGGAAACGGTGCCCGACGAGGCCGACGCACTGCGCGACGACCTGGTCGCGATGCTGCCGCGAATCCCGTTGGCATCGTTGCTGATCGAGGTGGACCGCCGGACAGGTTTCACCGATCTGCTGGTGCACGCAGGTGGCAAGCAAGCCCGTTCACCCGAGCTGAAACGCAATCTGATCGCGTGCCTGATCGGGTTCGCGACCAACATGGGGCTCACCGCGATGGCGCACGCCTCGGGGATCTCCTACGACGTGCTGGCGTGGACCTCGGAATGGTATCTGCGTGAACCGACCCTGCGGGCCGGCAACGCCGTCATCGTCGACTACCACCACGGTCTGCCGATGAGCCAGCGGTTCGGGTCGGGAACCCTGTCGTCGTCGGATGGGCAGCGGTTCCCGATGCGCGGCAAGTCGCTGACCGCCCGGCACCTGTCGCGGTACTTCGTCGACGAAGGCATCTCGACCTACACCCACGTCTCCGACCAGCACTCCACCTACGGCACGAAGATCATCGTCGCGACGGACCGCGAAGCCCACTATGTGCTGGACGAAATACTCGGCAATGCAACCGATCTGCCGATCACAGAACACGCCGTCGACACCGGCGGCGTCACCCTGGTCAACTTCGCGCTGTTCGATCTGGTCGGGTTGACACTGTCCCCGCGCATCCGCAACCTCGGCCGGATCGTGCCCTACCGGCTCGGGCCACGCCGCGACTATCTCGCCGACTACCCTCACGCCGGGCCGTTGCTGACCGCCATCGCCGGCGACGAACTGATCGTCGCGGAGTGGGACAACATGCTGCGTCTGGCCGCGTCGTTCAAGTACGGGCACACGACCCCGTCGCTGCTGGTCGGCAAGCTGTCGGCCAGTTCACGCCAGAACCGCCTCGCCGCCGCGTTGAAAGAGTGGGGAGCGATCCGCCGCACGATCTTTGCCTGTCGGTACCTATCGGACGAAACCTATCGCCGCAAGATCGGGCGACAGCTGAACAAGGGCGAATCGATGCACGCGCTCCGTCGCGACCTGCACTTCGCCGGACTCGGAAAGATGACGAGGCACCACCACGAGCAACAGACCGAGCAAGCGTGGTGTCTCACGGTGGTCACCAACGCGATCATCTGCTGGATGACCGAATACCTCGGCCTCGCCGTGGATGCGCGCGGTGCTGCCGGACAACCGATCGACGACGCGGTACTCGCGCACATTTCACCAGCCCACAGCGAACCCGTGCACTTCTTCGGATCGATCCCGATCGATGTCGACAAGGAACTCGCTCAACTGGACGCCACCGGTTACCGGCCGCTGCGGAACCTCGACACATGACCCGCTCTTCGTGTCCGTTGAGAGAACCACAAACGGACACCCGTTACGAGAGGAGCCGGACGATCTCTGACTGCCGTTACCCGCGGGTCCGCTGATCGATCGCGGCCTCGTAGAAGGCGTCCGCGAGGGCGGTCATGACGGCGCTGATCCCGGGTCCGTCGCTGAAGAAATAGTCGGCCATGGTGTTGTGCGCGTCCTGGTTGTCGATGACCGCCTCGGTGACCGCGGTCTGGAAGTCCTGCGATTCGATGAACTGCTTCTTCGAGTTCACCGTGGTCTGTGTGACCAGGTCCGGGTAGGCGAGGAGCCGCTGAACCAGGCCTTGGACGAACTCCCGGACCTGGGACTGGGTGAACGCGTCGGCACCGAAGAGGTCGTTCATCTTGTCGATGACGACCTGGAGTGCGACGTACTTCGGGTCCTTCCGAGTGCCGGTGCCGGCGCCGCTGATGCCCTTGAGCTGACCGTCGCCGGTGAGTGAGATGTCGACCGCGGCCGCCTTGTTGTGTTTGACCCCAACCAGGACCACGTCGGAGAGGTCGACCTCGGCGGCCCAGGAGGAATCGGCGATGACCTTGTCCAGCAGCCGCAGGAAGATCGACAGCATCTCCATGTAAGGGTCGCCGTAGTCGACGATCTGGCTCATGAAGTCGTAGAGCCGGACGTAGGTGGAGACGTCCTTACGGAACAGGTCGAGGGTGTTGAGGCTGACTTTGTCGTCCGACTCGATCGCCGCCGCGTAGCGACGGGCGAAGTCGTTCTTGGCCGGGCTGATCGCGGCCGACAGCGCGTTGTTGCCTTTGCGGGTGACCCACAGTTCGGCGACGTACCGCACCTGCTCGGGGGTATAGATCCCGGCCTGGGCGAGCTTGGTGGCGAGGTGGACGACGACGTATGGGTCGGTCTCGGTCTCTAGGGTGGCACCGGTGAAGTACGGCTCGAACGCGGCGCGAATGTCTTCGGGTTTGTTTACGAAGTCGACGACGAATGTCGTACGTTTCTGCTCCCCGCTTGCGGTGCGGTGGGTGCGGTTGAGGCGCGACAGCGTCTGCACGGTGGTGACGCCTGAAAGCTTTTTGTCGACGTACATCGCCGACAGCAGAGGCTGGTCGAACCCGGTCTGGAATTTGTTGGCGACCAGCATGACCTTGTACGTCGCACCCTTGAATGCGGCAGCCAGATCGGAGCCGGAACCAGGGTTCAGGTTGGCCTCAGTGAACTCGTCGTCCTTGCTCGGCTGCGGACCCCACTCCGTCGACCACTGCTCGTCTTCGTCCATCGTCACCGCCCCGGAGAACGCAACCAATGTCCGGTAGTTGTACGCCGCGTCGACCGCGGCCCGCTTGGCGATATAGGAGTCGATCGCCTTCTTGTACTTCACCGCTGCCTTGCGGGAATCGGTTACGACCATTGCCTTCGCCTTACCGTCTAGCAAGTGGGCGACGTTGGTGTGGAAGTGCTCGACGATGATCTGCACTTTCTGGCTGATGTTGGTCGGGTGCAGTTTCACCCACCGCATCAACCCCTTACGTGCCGCGGCTTCCTCCACCTCGTCGCCGTTGCCGCTGCCGGCGTTGCCAGCGATCTTCAACGCGGTGTCGTAGGTTTGGTAGCCCTTGAGCACGTCGAGGATGTAGCCCTCCTCGATCGCCTGGCGCATCGAGTAGAGGTGGAACGAGGTCGGCTTCCCATCCGGGCCCTTGCGGCCGAACAACTCCAGGGTCTTGTTCTTCGGTGTCGCGGTGAACGCGAGATAGGAGATGTTCTGCAACTCGGCCCGCTCGGTCATCTCCGCAGCCAAGATCGACGCGACGTCGACCTCACCGCCGTCCTCGATCTCCTCGACCTCCTCTGCGGTCAGGACGGCCTTGAGCTTTGCGGAGATCTGGCCGGACTGCGAGGAATGGGCCTCGTCGGCGATCACCGCGAACCGCCGCCCTTTCAACGACGCATCCTTGCGGATCTCGTCGAGAGCGAACGGGAAGGTCTGCACCGTCACCGCGATGATCAGCTCACCGTTCTTGAGCGCGGTTGCCAGCAGCCCGGATTTCGACTTCGCGCCCGCCTTGCGGACGTCCTCCGGGCTGATCGTGGCCACGATCTTCCCGGACCCGTCGATCTGCCGGATCGCGTCCTGCAGCTGCCCGTCGAGCACGGTGCGGTCCACGACCACGATCACCGAGTCGAACACCTTCTTATTGTCGACGTGTAGCCGGGCTAGTCGGTGCGCGGTCCAGGCGATGGTGTTCGTCTTCCCCGACCCTGCCGAGTGCTCGATCAGATAGCGCTGACCGACCCCTTCCTCGCGGACCGCGGCGACGATGTTCGTCACGGCCTCCCACTGGTGGAACCGGGGGAACAGCATGCTAGTCCGCGTCATCGAGGTCCCGGTGGCGACGTCCCACTCCTGCCTGGTTTCGATGATCATCAGCCGGCCGATGATGTCCAGCCAGGCGTCCTTGTCCCAGACCTGTTCCCACAGATAAGCCGTCGCCGACCGCCCGTTCTCGGCTGGCGGGTTCCCCGCACCACCGTCGTGGCCGGTGTTGAACGGCAGGAAGTGGGTCTTCTCACCCTCAAGGCGGGTGGTCATCGCGGCCAGGTCGTTGGAGACCGCGAAGTGGACCAGCGCCCGGTGCCCGAACGACAGCAGTGGCTCCGGGCGACCGTTGGTGATCGGATGCCGGGTCTTGCGGTACTGGTTGATCGCCTCGTCGAGGGATTGGGTGAAGTCGGTCTTGAGCTCGACGGTGGCGACCGGGAGCCCGTTGACGAAGAAGACCAGGTCGATGCTGCGCCGGTCGGCGGTGGAGAAATGCACCTGCCGCATCACCCGCACCCGCATCGCCGCGTACTGCGCTGTGGTGGTCTCGTTCAGGCTAGTTTCGGGGCGGAACTGCGCCATCTTCAACCGGCCACCGCCGATGTAGGGCACCCCGTTGCGCAGGATGTTCAGCGTTCCGCCGCCGTGTTCGAGAGGCTTGTCGAGCGCCGCGGTCAGCACGTCAAGGAACTTCGCCCACGATCCCGCCGCCTTCAACGCCTTCTCATACACCGCCTGCTGGGTTTCCTCCAGCCACGCGAACAGATCGTCGGGGATCAGTGCCCGCTCCCGGTTGTAGCCGGTGTCTTTCGCCGAGTACAGCCACCCATGGGACGCCAGGTGTGCGCAGATCTCGGCCTCCAAAACGATCTCGTTGTGATCGGCCATCACGCCGACTCCAGGACGTAGGTCTGGCCCGTCACCGCTGCTGTGATCAGCGCGGATCGCCGTTCACGAGCGAGCTCGATGAACCGCTGCTGCTCTTCTATGAGTGTGTCGATGCGGGCGGTCTCGCGGTCGAGGTGGTCGGCGATCGCGCGCTGCTCCTCAAGAGATGGCAGTGGCATCGGAATCCGTGCGAGCTTCTCCGCGGTGAGGTGTGGCATCGAGACCACGTTGCAGTAGGCGCGAATGAAGCCGCTGGCTCGTAGCGCGATCAGGTAGAACGCGATGAACCGGCCGTCGAAGTCCCCGGTCGGTCGCAGTCGGTTGATCGAGTTCTGGAACCCCCAGCCGGGCAGGTCCTCGTCGACATACGCGGCGCGGCCGAACCCGCCTTGTCCGCCCTCGACAACGACAACGTCGCCTGCCCGGATGCTCAACTTCTCCAGCTCTTCGTCGCCGAACCACATCTCGTTCACGTCGTCGAGCACCAGCACACCATCAGGCTGGACATTGGCAGCGCGCAGGTACGGGGCGCACACGTCACTGCCGGAGTCCTTGCTCTGCAGCATCTTGCCGAGCGTGACGGTCGCTGCGTTCTTGACCTGGCCCACCAGCCACCCGCCCGGCAACGCGACCCAAAGCGGCCCTGTCACTGCTCCACCTCTCGAAGGAGGTCGAGGATCTTGGCGACCTGCTTCTAGAGGTCGTCGTCGATCTCGGCGAGAGGGCGTGGCGGAACGTACTCATAGAAGTGACGGGTGAAGGGGATTTCGTAGCCGACCTTGACCTTGGCCCAGTCGATCCAGGCATCGGACATGTGCGGCTTCACCTCGGCATCGAAGTACGCCTGGACTACCTCGTCCTTGCCCGAGGCGGCGGCGGTCGAGCCGCCGTAGGTGAACGGGACGTTCTCGGTGTCGCGCCTCTTCGGGTCCGGCTTGGGCTTTCCCTTGCGGTCCACGAGCGGCTTCCCATCCTGGTCAAGCAGTGGACGCTCGACAGTGATGGTCCAGTAGCCGAACTCGTCGTTGCGCAGCACCTTGGTGTAGTGGGGGTCGGCGTCGGTGAAGGCAGCGTACAACTTCACTACCTCGGCGCGGTCGTCTCGGCTGAGTTCACGGTTCTTGGCGCCGAGGTTCTTACGCATCTTGGTCCAGAATGAGGTTCCGTCGATGAGCTGGACGAGGCCTTTGCGGTCGGGGTGTTTGGTGTTGTCGAGGATCCAGATGTAGGTGGGGATGCCGGTGTTGAAGAACATGTTGGTCGGTAGCGCGACGATGGCATCGACCAGGTCGTTCTCCAGCAGCCACTTGCGGATGTTGGACGGGTCGGATTCTGCGGCGCCCGTGAAGAGCGGCGAGCCGTTCATGACGATCCCGACCCGGCCGCCGCCGTCCTCGGGTGCGCGCATCTTGTGGGCCAGGTGGAGCAGGAAGAGCATCTGCCCGTCCGAGGTCGATGGGAGGCCAGGTGCGAACCGGCCGTAGGGGCCGGCTTCGTCGCGCTCTTTCGTGACCGCCTTGGCGTATTGCTTCCAGTCGACGCCGTATGGCGGGTTGGACATGCAGAAGTCGAAGTGGCGGCCCTTGAAGGCGTCATCGGTGAGGGTGTTGCCGAAAGCGATGTTGGTTGCGTCGTGGCCCTTCGCGAGTAAGTCGGACTTGCAGATCGCGTACGACTGCGGGTTGTATTCCTGCCCGTACAGGCTCAGTTTCGCGTCGGGGTTCTGTCCGAGCAGGTGCTCCTCGGCCACGGTGAGCATGCCTCCGGTGCCCGCAGTGGGGTCGTACAGCGTGCGGACGATGCCAGCCTCGGTCAGGTCGGCGTCCTTTTCCGCGAAGAGCAGGTCGACCAGCAGCCGGATCGCGTCCCGCGGGGTGTAGTGGTCGCCGGAGGTCTCGTTCGCGGCCTCGTTGAACTTGCGGATGATGTACTCGAACGCGTCGCCCATGTCGGCGTTGGAGACGGCGACCGGATGCAGGTCGACAGCCTTGAAGGAGGTGACTACCTCTCGCAGCAGTTCCGCCCTCTCCAAGGCGAGGATCTCCTTCTTGAAGTCGAAGTACTCGAACACGTCGACATCAGGGGAGAACCGGTCGATGTAGTCGGCCAGGTTGTCCGCCAACCCGTCCGCGTCGGCGAGGAGGTTGCCGAAGGAGTAGTTCGAGGTGTTGTAGAACGGGCACCCGGTGGCCTTCTTGACTGCGATCTTGAGCCGGTTGGGATTGTCAAACTTCGCGGCCAGCTCGCGCACCGTCTCCCGGTCGGGCTCGAGGATGCAGTCGAGGCGGCGCAGGATCGTGAGCGGAAGGATCACATTGCCGTACTGGTTGGGGCGGTAGGGCCCTCGAAGTTGATCAGCGATCGACCAGATGAAGCTACCGAGCGTACTCACACGGCTCCTTTTCATTGCTCACTCACAACCACCGCCTGCCATCAGGCTAGAGGGGGTCTTGGCGTACACAGTCGTGAAATGTCCATAAGAAGCTTGGGAAGTTGCCGGGCACGTGCCGCACGACGAGTCATGTTCGTTTGGGGACCGGCAATCGGACACAGCTCCTCGTGCTTCGCGAGACAGATCAGTACCATCCGGTGAGGGAATCCTAAACGGACACTTGGCGGTTGATCCAGCGTCGCAACGGGGTGAATCGCCAGCTCTCTGGACATCTTGCGGTACGACATTGTGGCGGATTGGCAGACTGGACCAAGGGGTATGGTCGAGGCGATATTCGTTCACTGAGTTGCAAAGAGACGAAGCTCGAAAGCGCAGATTGTTCGGGGAGGAATTGTGGAAGCGCATCCGCGCCGGCTCAAGACGGTTTTTCGCAGCGATGTACGCCTACGGATTCCGCTGTTCCAACGCCCCTACGTGTGGGACGAAGACGAACAGTGGGCGCCGCTGTGGGAGGACGTAGAGGCGACCTTCGACCGGCGCAACGAAGAAGACACCTCTCCGCACTTTCTCGGCGCGATCGTCTTGGAACAGAAGCGCGGTGCCCTGGGGAGTCTTGAAGTTCGTGAGGTCATTGACGGGCAGCAACGCCTGACCACGCTGCAAGTACTCATCGCCGCTGTCCGTGATACGTACGCAGCTTCTGACGTCAAGACTCGGCTGTCGAGTCGCCTCGGGAAAACACTCGTGAACGACTCCGACTACGTCGACAGTCCGGAAGAGGAGTTCAAGCTCTGGCCAACGAATCACGACCGCATCTCCTATACAGACGTCATGCGCGGTCGGTATCGCGACAGCAATCACGATCCCGCATTACCACGGATAGCCACTGCGTACGTGTTCTTCAGGGAACAGATCGACGCCCTGATCGCCAAGTGTGCAGATCAGCCTGCTGAGACTGTTTTGGATGGCCTCGCCGAGGTCATGCTCGAGCACCTCGAAGTCGTGGTCATCGATCTTGGCGTAGATGACAACGCCCAGGTTATTTTCGAAACCCTCAACGCACGCGGAACCCCATTACGCGCGTCGGATCTCATCAAAAACGCGCTGTTCCGCACGCTGCAAGAAAAAGGTCGATCTGTCGAATCGCTCTACCAAAAGCATTGGGAACCGTTGGAGAAGCCGCATTGGCAGCGGGACGTGCGACTCGGTCGCCTCACCCGGCCCCGCCTGGACGTGTACGTCGGATTCTTCCTCACTGTGTTCCTACAACGAGAAGTCCAGTCACATCAACTGTTCCCGCTCGCGCGCACCTACTTCCGCACTGACCCCACTCGAGCAGAGAACTTCCTTACTCAGCTCGACCGGTATGCGCGGATTTACGACGAACTGGAAGCCCGAACGGTCGGCGACGCGCGTGAACAGCAGATTCTGACTCGTCTTGAGATCGTCGACACCCAAACCATTACGCCGCTCCTTCTATGGCTATTCGCGCACACGACCTGGCACGACCGCCTACTCTCCCTCGAACTACTCGAAGGATTCCTCATCCGGCGCGCGATCTGCCGATTGACCCCGAAAAACTACAACCGCTTGTTTCTTGAGCTTCTTCGACGACTGTCCGGCCAAGATGGGCCAGCCAACACAGTCATCGAGGAGTTCCTGGTACAGCAGCACTCCGAGTCCGGTCTCTGGCCAAGCGACGAGGACCTCATCGACTCACTGCGCCGACTCCCCCTCTATCGACTCCTAAAGCGCGACCGACTCCAGCGGCTCCTCCTAGCCTTCGAGCAGCATCTGACGACCGATCGCACTGAACCCATGAGGGCCAGCTCCAAGCTGTCGGTCGAACACCTCATGCCACAGAGCTGGACCGAAAACTGGCCGCTGCCGACCGATCCAACCGCCGCAGACACCGAAGAAGAATGCCGTGATGCGCTGATTCACACCATCGGAAACCTCACGTTGGTAACGAGTAAACTGAACTCCACCTTGTCGAATGGATCCTGGGCGAGTAAACGGGCACACCTTCTCGCGCATTCTGCCTTAACACTAAACCGATCGCTCCCACCGACCTGGACGACGGCCGACATCGAAGCTAGGTCGAAGTACCTCGGAAACGCGGCCATTACGATGTGGCCACGTCCAGCAAACACCAGACTTGCCGATCGAACAATCAACGACCTTGAGCGAGAACTCACTCCCGACCGGGAGCGCGCACTCGCTGCAACAAACGACCGGGCGACAAGTCCTGACAGGCGTAGGACAAGCCGCCGCGATATTGGACAACATATTGTCAACGCGTTCGCCGATCTTGATGATGGCGACTTCCTCACCATCAACCAGATTCGAAACGTTCCCTCCCCCCAATACCCAATAAATGACCTACCGTCTGCTGGAGCGATAAACGCACGCCTGTTTCCGAGTAGCGGCCGTGCTACCACGGTTCCGGGTGTCCGAGCCACGATTTCCGACGGGCGTAGAGGGGCCCGCAGAACCGCGGCAGAAGCATTTCCTCCGGCCTGACTGTCGTGTCGCTTGTCGACCGGCTAACGGACACGCGACAGCCTCGGCCACCAGCACCCGGCGACGTGCAGGAACGGCGAATCGACAGCGTCTCAATAGGGTGGTCCACAAAGATTCTCACAGAACCCTGGCTATCCGTTACAGTCGAACCATGGCCGTCACGCTAGTCGGCTACTGCCGATGCTCCACCGATTCCCAAGACCTGACCGCGCAGCGGGAGCGGCTTCGAGAGCTCGGTGTCGCCGAGGACCGGATCTATCTCGACCACGGACTCACCGGCACCAACCGCGCACGGCCCGGCCTCGACCAAGCTGTCGCCGCACTACGCGAAGGCGACACCCTCGTCGTCCCGAAACTCGACCGGCTCGCCCGCTCGGTACCCGACGCCCGAGCCATCGGGGACGACCTCGCGCGGCGCGGAATCAGACTCTCCCTCGGTGGCCAGGTCTACGACCCCACCGACCCGATGGGCAAGATGTTCTTCAACATTCTCGCCACCTTCGCCGAATTCGAGGTCGACCTGCTCCGCATGCGGACCCGCGAAGGCATGGCCGTCGCCCGAGCCAAAGGCCGGCTCAAAGGACGGAAACCGAAGCTGTCCACCAAGCAGTGTGCGGAGCTCCGCCGCATGCACAGCACGGGCGACTACACCATCACCGACCTCGCCGAACTGTTCCGGATCTCCCGGCCGACCGTCTACCGCACCATCAACCGCGACAGAAGCGCGACTGAGAAGGAGAAGGTATCGTGACCGCGGAACCCCTGCCGCTGCAACCGGATCCGGACGATCCCGCCCAAATCCTCGCAGTGCTGCCGAACCGGTGGCACAGCCAGTTCCTCGCCGAGTACCGGTCCGGGCTCGACGCCGCCCGCGAGGTCGGGCGATGGCCCCAGTTGCGTGCCCTGCTGCACCGATGGCGACTGCGCGCGACCGCGTACGCCGATCCCGGATTCGACGCTGCAGCAGAGGCCGCACGCAACCCCCACCCCGAGGACCTTGTCCCGTTACCGGGGTGGACCGACAGGCAGTGAGCTACCGGCCGAGACTGATCGGACGCGCGCAGCACCAGTTCGCCGACCTGATCGACAACAACACCGCCTACGACGCCTTCATGGAGCGGATCATCCGGCTCGTCGACGCCCCATGGGATGCCTGGCCGGTCTATCCCGACGGCGAACCGGACTACCGAGAAACCCAGTTCGGCGAGCACGGACTGCTGTCCTTCCGCGTCGACGACACCGCCGAACTTCTGATCATCTTCAACATCCTCTGGATCGGATAACGCTCTCGGCAGGTTTGGGAGGTCTCCGTCGGCGCTACCACGTTCGGGCCGTTCGAGGTATGGACCGCGAACGCATGTGCGGATCAGGCTCGTTACCGTTGGATTTTCCGCGATTACTACCGCGACCCCATCAACAGCGGCGAGCGCAGAGTCCGTATTCGTCGCAAGCTGGGATAGGCGTCGGGGACGAACCGTGTCGGAATGAAGCCGTAGTGGACCTTCGCGACATCGCGCACGCTCGTGAATGTCGACGTGAGAATCAGGCCGGCCGGAGGATGCGCCGTCGCCAACTCGATCATCACCGCGCCGCCGAGCGATTCGCCGAGGTAGAGAACCCTGTTCGGGTCGACCCCATCCTGATCGAGCAGGGCTGTCCTGGCAGCGCGTGCGTCGAAGTAGGTGCCTTTTTCGGTCGGACGGCCCGAGCTGTGCCCGTAGCCGCGATAGTCGAAAAGCATGACGTCGAACCCTGCGGCGACCAGCAATGCAGCGGGCAGGATCCAGTCGCCGATGTTCGCGCCGTTGCCGTGTGCGAACAGGATGTGCCCGCGCGACGGGGTGATCGGCGTCGGCAGCCACCAGCCGTTGACGGTGACGCCGTCCTCGGTGACAAAGCGCAAGTCCGTGTACGCCAGGTCGACATCCGCCGGCGTCGTGAGAATCACTCGCGACGGGAAGTAGAGGAGGGCCTCGAGAAGTCGATTGAGCATGATGGCAGTCAAGTTACCTGCACATGCCGGGCGACTCGCCGGGACATTCGCGAATCCCGCTCTGGCAAGGGAAGATCGAAGTATGAGTGAGGAGTCGCGACAGTACGAGGACGTCGATCTGGCCACGTGGGAAGTCGACTCCGACGAGTACTGGGAACCAGATGCTCCTGAGCCCGAGCCGAAGGCGACGACGTGGCCGAGCCGAGTCGTAGCGTTCGGTCATTGGGCGTCGTCGGTTGCGCGTGGACTGCTCGACATCCGTTTCACGCGGGTTGCGACGCGGGATCTGCTGCCTGCGGTGTACGCCCTCGGATTGGTGCTTGCCGTTGCCATCCCGATCGCGCTGACGGTGCTGGTGTTCCAGTGGTCGATCTTCGCGGGAGTGCTGTTCCTCCTCGTCGTCGCCCCTGTGATGGGCGTGACCATCGCCGCGACGATCCGGCTGTGTCTGGAACTCGTGCTGAGCCTGATCGAGTTGGCAGGCATGGTCGACGACATTTCGACAATGGGCGCCGAGCTGCAGAACTCACTCGGCGACCTGTCCGGTCCGGTACATCAGATGGCGTCGAGTGTTCGCGCTGTGCAGTTCTGGCGATTCAAGGAACGAAGGCAGTCGGCGAAGGTTCGCGAGATGCGGCGTTAGATCAGACCAACGTTGTCGCGAGCACGGCTCGGTGCGTCTTGCGGGCGTCGGCGTGCAGGGCGCGGCCGGTAGCGGTGAGGCAGACGAAGATCGATCGACGATCGCTTGTACACATGCTTCGTTCGACGAGGTGATCGCGTTCGAGCCGGGCAACCGTGCGTGACAGCGCACTCTGGCTCAGATAGATGTCCTGGGATAGATCACTCATCCGGTAGCTGCCGCTTGCTTCGTCGACGAGGCGGTCCAACCCCCGACGACTTCGTCTTCGCGGTCAAAGCTCCGCGCTTCATCACACACATGAAGAGGTTGGTCGACGTCGAAGAGCCGTTGGCCAACTTCTTCGCGTCGGGGATCTTGGCGCTCGGCTCGAAACTCGGTCCGGTGCTGTGGCAGCTTCCGCCGAATCTGACGTTCGACGCAAAGGTCCTCGCCGCCTTCGCCCAACGACTGCCACGCACGACAAACGAAGCCGCCGAATTTGCCGAAGGCCACGGCGACAAGGTCGATGGCCGCGCCTGGACGAGCACCGACGCCGACCGACCCTTTCGTCACGCTGTCGAAATACGCAACCCGAGTTTCGCTGTACCGGAGGCCGCGGACATATTGCGCGAGAACGGGATTGCGCTCGTGATCGCCGACAGCGCAGGCAAGTTCCCCGCTCCCGAGGAACTGACCGCCGACTTCGTCTCCGCCCGACTGCACGGCGACGAGGAGCTCTACGTCAGTGGCTACACCGACGACGCGCTTGACCGCTGGGCCGAGAAGCTCCGCAGCTGGACGACCGACCGCGACGCGTTCGTCTACTTCGACAACGACGCAAAGGTGCGCTCCCCACACGATGCGATGGGTCTGCGGGCTCGGCTGTCACGCCCCGAAGGTGGGTAGCAGTCCGTCGGCTCGAGCCTGCGCGAAGCTCCGAGCGACGGAGTCCTTCGCAGACAGGGAGTAGTCGAGTGGCTCGCCGTTGCGGCCGACCGTCGGCCAGTCGATTCGCAGATCCGGATCGAGTGGGCTGACGTCGTGATCCAGTTCGGGGCTGTATTCGAGCGAGCACAGGTAGATGACCGTCGAGTTGTCCTCCAACGACAGGATGGCGTGCCCGAGTCCCGCGGACAGGTAGACCGCGCGCCGATCGACGTCGTCGATGAGCACCGAATCCCACTGCCCGAACGTCGGCGAACCGACCCGCAGGTCGACGACCACATCGAGAAAGGCACCTCGTGCGCAGGTCACGTACTTCGCCTGACCCGGCGGGTTGTCCGTGTAGTGAATGCCACGCAGTACGCCGGCCGCCGACACGGAACAGTTCGCCTGCGCGAGCACGACGGGCGCACCGACCGCTGCGGTGAATTCCGTGGCCTTGTACCACTCGAGGAAGACGCCACGGTCGTCGCCGAACTGCTTCGGCGTCAACTCCCAGGCACCGGAAATCGAAAGTTCACGTATCTGCATCTACAGTCACCAATCCCGGCCGCGTTCGAGCAAGTTCAGTAGGTACCGTCCGTAACCCGACTTGACCGACGTCTCGCCACGCTCACGCAGTTGGTCGTCGGTGATGAAGCCGCGCCGCCACGCAACCTCTTCCGGCGCACCGATCTTGAGACCCTGGCGTTCCTCGATCGTGCGCACGTAGTTGCTCGCGTCGAGCAGCGAATCGAAGGTTCCGGTGTCCAACCACGCTGTTCCACGCGGCAGAACCTCGACACCGAGCCTGCCGGCTTCGAGGTATGCCTTGTTGACGTCGGTGATTTCGTACTCACCCCGCGCGCTCGGCTGCAGGTCCCGCGCAATCGCGACGACGTCGTTGTCGTAGAAATAGAGGCCTGGAATAGCAAAGTTCGATGCCGGCTGCACCGGCTTTTCTTCGATCGAGATCGCCCGACCGTCCTTGTCGAAATCGATGACGCCGTATGCCGAGGGATCCGATACCCAGTAGGCGAAGACGGCGCCACCGTCGACATCGTTGAACCGATTCAGCCGGGTGCCCATGCCCTGGCCGTAGAAAATGTTGTCGCCGAGGATAAGCGCGACCTTGTCGTCGCCGACGTGATCGGCACCGAGAACGAACGCCTGCGCAAGACCGTTGGGTTCTCGCTGCTCGGTGTAGGTCAACGAGATGCCGAATTGCGCGCCGTCGCCGAGCAACCGCTGAAAGGCTTCGGCGTCGCCGGGGGTCGTGATGATGAGGATGTCGCGGATACCAGCGAGCATCAGTGTCGACAGCGGGTAGTAGATCATCGGTTTGTCGTAGACCGGAACCAACTGTTTGCTGACGCCGATCGTGATCGGATGCAGGCGTGATCCTGTACCGCCCGCGAGGATGATTCCACGCATAGTTTCCTAAGTCTCAGTGTTCCTCGCACCCGGCGCAAGTTCATCGGGATTACGCTCGGCCAAGATCGAATCGCGTATCGTCGCAGAAATGCACTTGCTGGTCACCGGAGGCGCGGGTTTCATCGGGTCGAACTTCGTGCACACGACGGTCACGGAGCGCCCGGATGTCACTGTCACCGTGCTCGATTCGCTCACCTACGCAGGCAACAGTGCCTCGCTCGATCCGGTGCTAGACAAGATCGACTTCGTCCACGGCGATATTGCCGACCTGGATCTTGTCGACGAATTGGTGAGCAGCGTCGATGCGGTTGTGCATTTCGCTGCCGAGTCGCACAACGACAATTCGATCGCCGATCCGTGGCCATTCCTGCAGACCAACATCGTCGGGACCTACTCGTTGTTGCAGGCAGTTCGCCGCTACGACGTTCGCTATCACCATATTTCGACCGACGAAGTGTACGGCGATCTGGAACTCGATGATCCGCAACGTTTTTCGGAGTCGACGGCATACAACCCGTCGAGTCCGTACTCGGCGACCAAAGCGTCGAGCGACATGCTGGTCCGGGCGTGGACGCGATCGTTCGGCGTGCGGTCGACAATCTCGAACTGCTCCAACAACTACGGCCCGTATCAGCACGTCGAAAAGTTCATTCCACGCCAGATCACGAACCTCATCGATGGCGTGCGACCCCGCCTGTACGGCGCTGGCAAAAATGTGCGCGACTGGATTCATGTCGACGACCACAACAGTGCGGTGTGGGCAATTCTCGAACGAGGCGAGATCGGGCAGACCTACCTGATCGGCGCGGACGGCGAACTCGACAATCGGTCTGTCGTCGAGATGATTCTCGAAGCGTTCGGTCGCGAACCCGACGATTTCGATTTCGTGTCGGATCGGGCAGGTCACGATCTGCGGTATGCGATCGACTCGTCGTTGCTTCGGTCCGAATTGGGCTGGTCACCGAAGTTCGGCGACTTCCGGTCCGGTCTCGACTCGACGGTCGAGTGGTACAAGGCGAACGAAGACTGGTGGCGGCCGCGGAAAGCGGCGACCGAGCAGGCCTATGTGGACCAGGGCGAAGTCGAACAGGGCGACGCCGCCCAGACCTGACGAGTGGGCTTCCACTGCGGGAATCTTCGAGGTGAATCCCGCGCTGAAAGCCCACTCGGCGAGGGTCTAGGCGTTGACCGATTCCCGCTCTTCCGACACTCCGACCCGATCGTGGATCTTGCGTAGTGGCGCGGGCGCCCACCATGCCGATCTGCCGAGTACTCGCATCGCTGCCGGAACGAGGACGCCCCGGATCAGCGTCGCATCGATGAGAACGGCAAGGCCGGCGCCGATTCCGAACATCTGGATGAAGCTGACCGACGAGGTTCCGAACGAGAAGAAGCTCACCGCGAGGATCACTGCGGCCATCGAGACGATGCGGCCGGTGCGTGACAGACCGTCGGCGACGGCGTCTTCGTCCGATGCACCGTTGTCGTGCATTTCCTTGATGCGGCTCATGACGAAGACCTCGTAGTCCATCGACAAGCCGAAGGTGATGCAGAACATCAGCACCAGCATCGACGTGTCGAGCGGCAGCGGGGTGAAGCCGAGCAATCCCGACAGCCAGCCTTCCTGGAAGATCAGCACCAGCACGCCGATCGTCGCGGACAGACCGATCACGTTGAGTACGAGGGCTCGAAGTGGTTGCAGCACACTGCCGGTGAAGAGGAACAGCAGTACGAAGGTCGACAGCACTATCAACCCGATCGCAAGTGGCAGCCGCGACGCGATTGCGTCCTGACTGTCGATGATCTCTGCTGTCTCGCCACCGACGAGCACGTCGGCGCCTGCGGTATCGGACCGTACAGCGGTGACCAGTTCCTTCGCCGCATCCGAGCGCGGATCGATGTCGGTGACGATCGACAACCGTTGCGCATCCCCGGCTGCGAAGCGAGCGTCCATCGGCGATGTGGCGACGAGACCACCGTCGACGAAGGTGCCTGCGCTTGTGTCGACCCGCTCGACGTCGTCGAGTTGTGAGAGGCGACCGGCAAGACCTTGCAGATCCACGACGGGTCCAGTGCTCACCACGTCGATTGCGGAGGTGTCGTCGGCGGTGAACTTGTCGCGCAATGCATCACCCGCCTCCCGGCTCGATGCAGAGGTCGGCAGCACGCGGTCGTCCGGAGTGCCGAATTCGACTTGCAGCAACGGTGCTGCGAGCAGGGCCATAAGCGCGACGACTGGTAGCGCGGTGACGAGCGGCCGCCGCATCACCAGTCGGGCGAGCGTGCCCCAGAACGGGACGACAGTGCTCGGCAGATGCTTTGCCCATGGCAGCTTGCCCGCATTCACCCGAGGGCCCAGCACCGTCAGCATCGCGGGCAGAACGATCAGCCCGCCGAGCATCGCGATGACGATTACGCCGATCCCCGCGTAGGCGAACGACCGCAGAAAGTACATCGGGAAGACGGTCAGCACTGCGAGGGCAGCTGCTACGGCTGTCGAGCTGAACAGGATTGTGCGGCCTGCAGTTTCGATGGTTCGGACAACGGCGGCGTCGACGTTGCCTGACTTCGCGTACTCCTCACGGAAGCGACTGACCATCAGTAGGGCGTAGTCGATGGCGAGGCCGAGTCCGAGGCTGGTCGTGAGGTTGATCGCGTAGATGGACACATCCGTCGTGGACCCGAGTATCGCGAGTTCGGCGAACGTCCCGAAGATTGCGAACACCCCGATGGCAAGGGGCAGCAGGGCGGCGACGATGCTGCCGAACGCAAGTCCGAGCAGCACGAGCATCAGCGGAATGGCGATCATCTCCGCTCGGATGAGATCGGTGCCGATCTGCTTGCCGACGTCGTGCATCACGCCTTCTTTGCCGCCGATCGAGATGTCGAACCCGTCGACCGAACCGGAGAAGTTGTCGATGATGCTTTTCGCGGATTCGTCTGCGGGAGCTTTCAGTGTCACAGCGACAATCGCCATCGTCGCGTCGTCCGATCGCATGGTCGGTGCGTTGGTCTGCCAGTAGGAGATGACGCCGGCGACCGCCGGATCTGCTGCCAGCCGGTCGGTGAGCTGTGTGCCTGCGGCGCGGGTGTCGTCGACGTTGCGGTGTGCATCCGCGACGAGGATCAGGTCGGCGCCGCCGGGGAAGTTGTCGGCGAGTTGTACGGCTGCGCGGCTGGATTCCGACGCTGGGTCGTCGAAGCCCTCCGACTGCAGGTTGCCGAACGCTGTCGAGCCGAGCACTGCAGCGCCGATCAGCGCGAACAGTGTCACGGCGAGGATTGCTCGTGCGTGTGATGTGACGAAGTGGCCGAAACGAGTCAGCATCGCGGACTCCAATCTTTACGGGTGTTAACTTGTCGGGTGTTAACTTGCCACGCGATGTGTACACCTGTCAACATCTAGTTTGTGTCGCCGTCGACGAAGCCCCAGCGCAGCAGCTACCACCATGGGGATTTGAAGAATGCGTTGACCCGAGCCGCGGAAGAACTTGCGGCGTCGGACGGGCCGGAGCAGATCACCGTGCGCGCGGTCGCGAAGAGTGTCGGCGTCACCCCGACCGCTGCGTACCGGCATTTTGCGGACCGCGACGAACTGCTCGACGCCGTCAAACAACGCGCGATGGTGGAACTGGCGACCTCGATCGGCGGACGCCTGGCGACTATCGATCCCGACGACTCGAGTCCCGCCGCAGCCCTCGCGCGGTTACGTGCATCGGGGGAGGGCTACATCAATTTCGCCATCGCGGAGCCCGGATTGTTTCGGACCGCGTTCTCGCGCGGCGGGCAGATAACCGAACCGCCGAGCGATCCACACACCGGGTACGAGCCGTATCAAATGTTGGTGAGCATCGTCGAGGGCCTGGTTCGGGCAGGATTGGTAGCCGAATCGGATCGGGCAATCGTCGAATCCACCGCGTGGTCGACCGTGCACGGTCTGTCGCTTCTGCTGATCGACGGTCCGCTACGGCTGCTGCCCGAACCTGCGAAGCACCAATTGATCACCGAGACAGTAGATTTCGTCTGTTCCAGATTCGTCAGGCCGAGCTGACTAACCCCACACGAAGGTGTAGTACCTGGTCACGGCCGCGGCAAGCGACACAACCGTTGCCGCGATGATCGCGATTGCCGGTCCGCGCATGTGCAGACCGCCGGACTCGTCGGTCAGCCGTAGGCGGAACCAGCGCAGCGCGACGGCGAAGGAGATGACGGCAAGCGGAACGAAGTACCGGCCCTGCACGCCGTCGATGATGAAATACCCGACCGGAGTGAACGACAGGTACAGCGTCACGTAGATCATTGCGACAGTTGCCAGCAGCGCCAGCAGAACCAATACGGTCCGGCGCTGCGTCGCTACCATCCGCTCTGCAACACCGAGGCTGATCACGATCGCGAGCAGGCACGCGACGATCGTCGTCGCGGGGACGTTGATGTAAGCGAAGCCGAGTTCACCGAAGAACTCCGCAAACCACTCGTGGTCGCGGCGCATGACGCTCTGACCGAAGACGCTCGCGAAATGAATCGGGTCCGAAAGGATGCCCTTCAACTGCTCGCTCGGCACCACCGAGTACCACTGCTTTTCCGGCCGCATGCGGCCCATACCCTCGGTCGTCGGTGCCGAAATTTTCGTCCAGATCAGAAACACAACGCCGCCGACCGCAGCGAATCCCCATGGCAACCAACGCAACCGGCCGGCTAGACCGAGTCGTTCAGGGGGAACGACCACCACGAGCATCGCAAGGAGAATGTAGGTCGGCTTGCACAGCGGCAGCGTGAGAACCGACACCAGCAGCGCAGCGCGCTCGACCTTGCTCAGGTCGTCGCCGACGAACAGCGCCTTGACGATCAGCACCGAGACCAGCATCGCCAACGCGTTGGTCAGGGTGTCTGCGGTGACCGTGCCGGCCTGGAACACCGCGATCGGCAGCAGCGCGACCGTGAACGCGAGCCATTGCACCCGGCGTTCCCGCAACGCGCGTAGTGCGAATGCGACGATCAGCAGATACGCAACCAGACCTGCGAGTCGCGTGAGCAGGATTGTCGTTCCGACGTCGGCGTCGAACACCTCCGCCGTCCAGATGCCGACCGCGGCAGGGAGGTACGGGACAGGGGAGTAGGCAGCCGTGTTCGTGAACCAGATCGTGTTCTGCTCATCGGAAATCGCGGCCGATTCCAGTTCCGAGTAGCGACCCGGCTCGAAAACCATGGGCCCTGGCTCGGCGGGATTCTCGGTGTAGTCGCGGAGTGCGTAGCCCATCAGATCGTCGATGCTCTTCGGCACGTCGCCGCCGTAGGCG
This sequence comes from Antrihabitans spumae, assembly GCF_043944905.1. NCBI lineage: Bacteria > Bacillati > Actinomycetota > Actinomycetes > Mycobacteriales > Nocardiaceae > Antrihabitans > Antrihabitans spumae. The sequence goes on along the minus strand of NZ_JBIMSN010000072.1, from coordinate 26,709 downwards.
ACACCGCGCGAGTCCTCGATCTCCTGGGGAAGAATCCCACCGTGTGCGACCTGGTCGGCGCGACCGAACTGGGTGATCTCGTCGTGGCCCCAGAACGGCGGTGTGACGACGGCGAACGTCACGCCGAAAATGGCCGCGAGGATCGCGAACACGACAGACGCGGTGCCGAAACGCTGGATGGTCGTCGAGGCTCGGTCGAACTTGGACTCCTGCCCGGAATCCTGCTCAGGAGGAGCCGTCGTCACCGCCGCGGACCTTCCGACACGGCCGAATAGCGGAGGTAGACCAGGCGGGCGGTCTCGTGCCGCGATCGGCGGATGCCGTCGAGGATCAGTCCGGCGGTCCAGGCGAGGCAGCCGAGCATCACAAGGGTGAACGCGAGAAACAGCGTCGGGAACCGTGGCACAAGCCCGGTCTCGTAGAACTCGATGATGATCGGCACAGAGAGAATGATCGAGATCAGGAGGCTGAGCGTGCCGAACAGACCGTAGAACGCGACCGGCCGTTCGTGTCGTGCGAGCCCGACGATCAGCGAGAGAATTTTGAAGCCGTCGTGGTAGGTCCGCAGTTTGGATTCGCTGCCTGCCGGACGGTCACGGAAGTCGACCTCGACCGACGTCTGCGGCACGCGTAGGTGCAGCGAGTGGACGGTCAGTTCGGTTTCGATCTCGAATTCACGCGACACCGCTGGGAAGCTCTTGACGAAGCGGCGCGAGAAGACGCGGAAACCGCTGAGCATGTCCGCGACGTTCTCGCCGAACACCTTGCCGACGACGCCGTTGAGAATTTTGTTACCAGTCTCGTGCCCGGCTCGGTAGGCGGTGTCGGTGCTCGCGACCTGCTTGCGGACACCGAGGACGTGGTCGAAAGGACCGTCGAGCAGGGCTTGGATCATCTCAGGCGCCGCAGCGGCCTCGTAGGTGTCGTCGCCGTCGATCATCAGGTAGACGTCGGCTTCGATGTCGGCAAAGGCGCGACGAACGACGTTGCCTTTACCCTTGGCCAATTCGCGGCGCACGATCGCGCCCGCTTCGGCCGCACGTTCCGCGGTGGCGTCGGTGCTGAGGTTGTCGTAGACGTAGACGACGATGCCGGGGACTGCTGCCTTGAGATCGGCCACCACTTTCGCGACCGCTGCCTCCTCGTTGTGGCACGGGACGACTGCGGCAATGCGAAGGTCGGCGGAATCCACCCCTGGTAGTCCTCTGCTCATGGTTTCTGTGCGGTCCCTATGAAGGAACAGTGTGCACGGGCAGGTTACAGGGAGTCGGTACCCTCGCCGTGTGACGACCCCTACCGATTCGCTGCTGCAGAAGGTCAAGAAGGGTCTGCGCCAGGGGAGTGCGTTTCTCGTCGTCGGTGGCATCGGTTTTCTCGTCGACGCGGGTACCTACAACCTCCTTGTGTTCTGGGGTGGCGAAGGTCCGCTGTTCGACGCGCCGCTGCAGGCGAAGATCATCGCGATCGCTGTTGCGACGGTCGTCACCTACTTCGGCAACAAGTGGTGGACTTTCTCGCACAAGAAGACGGACAATCCGCTACGCGAGTATGTGCTGTATGCGCTGTTCAACGTGGTTGCGATCGGTCTGCAGCTTGGGTGCCTCGGGTTCTCGCGGTACGTGCTCGACCTGTCGAGTCCGCTCTCGGACAACATCTCGGGAACGCTGATCGGTCAGATCGTCGCGGTCGTGTTCAGGTACTGGGCCTACGACAAATTCGTCTTCGTCGGAGACGGCGGCAAAGGTAGCGACAAGAGCGAAAATCGCCGACCGTAACGGCCGCCACGTCGGGCCTTCGCGCTGGCGAGGAATCGCTGACTGGTTGGTATCCTCACGTCAGCCGCGACCCGCGCCCTCGGGTTGCCCGACGCAGAGGACTTCATGGATCAGCCGGCAGCACAGGCAGTGACGAGCGAACCCGATTCGGGGGCGGCCCCTGCCAGCCTGCTTGTGGACCATCAGGCTCCGGAGCGTCTTGTCGTACAGCGTGGAATCTTCGTCGGACCCTGGCCGACCATCAACGACGAGCTCTACGCGGTCGTCAAGGGTGGTTCGCAGCGGGAACGCCTTTCCATACAGCTCAACAAGGGTGCCGAGGCGAATCTCAATACCTACTTCGGTCGGTTCGCGGCGAGCTATTGGCAGCGCTGGACGACGGTCACCGAGGTCCAGGTTTCGGCGACGCTGAACGTTGCGCGGCGGGCGCGGATCAAACTGCTCGCCTCCGACATCGCAGGGCATCGGCGCATCGTCGACAGCATCGAGGTCACGGAATCGGGCAGCTTCACGATGACCGCGCCGCTCGACAAGTTCGTCGACGGTGGCGCGATGTGGCTGGAATTCGCTGCGATCGGCGGTGACGTCGAAATTTCCGATCTCGCCTGGACCGTCGATGCGCCCGACCACGTCCGTCCGGTCGCGATCGCGATCTGCACCTTCAACCGTGCCGACGACTGCGCTCAGACGATCGCCGCGCTCGCATCCGACGACACCGTCGTCGCCGCGATCGATGCCGTGTTCGTTGTCGATCAGGGCACCGACCTCGTGCAGGATCACCAGCTCTACACCGAGACCGCTGCCAAGCTCGGCGACAAACTTCGCTACCTGCGTCAGCCGAATCTGGGTGGGGCAGGAGGATTTACGCGCGGTCTGTACGAGGTGTCGGCGGTCAACGAGCACGCCGACGTCATCCTGATGGACGACGACATCCTGTGCGAGCCCGAAACTGTGTTGCGGCTCAACGCTTTTGCGAACCTGACCGTCGAGCCGACCCTCGTCGGCGCGCAGATGCTGTTCCTGCTCAACCCCGATTACCTGAATGTCGGCGCTGAGGAAGTGCATCTGCACAAGCTGATGCACGGACAGAAGGTGCCGAAGGCGCTGCGCAACGTCAGCATGCTCAACAAGCGGCAGGAGCGCAGGGTCGACGCGGGCTACAACGCCTGGTGGACCTGCCTCATCCCCGCCGAAGTCGTCGCCAGGATCGGTCTTCCGATCCCGATCTTCTTCCAGTGGGACGACGTCGAATACGGCATCCGCGCTCGCGAAGCCGGCTTCGTCACCGTCACTCTGCCCAATGCCGCGGTGTGGCACGCGGACTTCTACTGGAAGGACTTCGACGACTGGGCGCGCTACTTCAGCACGCGCAACTCGTTGATCGTGGGTGCCCTGCATACCGAACTCGACGCAAAAGCGTTGTCGCGTCAGTTCTTCCGCTCGATCTCGGAACATCTGGTCGCGATGCAGTACGGCCTCGTCTACACGACGCTCAAGGGCATCGAAGACTTCCTCGACGGACCGAAGGCCCTGGCCGACGGCGGCATCGAAGCGATGGCCGCGATCCGCAAGGGCCGCGCCGACTACCCGGAGACGATCAAGCATCCGGCGGCGACGGCACCCGTGCAGTCGTCGCATCTGCACACACGTCGTGCGTCGGGAGAGCCGAGTCACGCCAAGCTGATTCTGGTCAAGCGTGCGATCGACCAATGGTTCGGCCGTACGCAGCACGGCATCATCGGGGTGACACGTGAAGACGCTCACTGGTGGCACATCTCGCTGTTCGATCACGTCGTCGTGACCGATGCGTCGCAGTCCGGGGTTCGAGTTCGCCAGCGGGACAAGGCAAAAGCGCGTGACCTGCTGCGCCGGACCCGCAAGGTACTGCGTCGTCTGCGGCAGGAACTGCCCGCCGTGCAGAAGGACTATCGAGATGCGCTTCCGACGTTGACCAGCCGCGAAAACTGGGAACGGTTGTATGCGGCGAAGCCTCCCACGAGCTGATTCGACGTTCGTCGGGCCGGTTGCGGCCTTTGTGTTCGCCCTGGCTTTGGGCGTGCTCGGCTCGTGGCGTCCGTCGTATTGGTACGACGAGGCCGCGACCGTCTACGTCTCGTCGCGTCCACTGCCTGACCTGCGGCGCATTCTCGAACACCAGGATGCGGTGCACGGGCTCTACGACGTCGGTATGCACTTCTGGTTCCGGCTGTTCGGGAACTCGGAGCTCAGCGCCCGGTTTCCCAGTGCGCTCGCAGTCGGGATAGCCGCGGCCGGTGTCGTGGTGCTCGGTCGCCTACTGGTGAACGATCGGGTCGGGCTGTTGGCCGGCTTCGTGTTCGCGATACTCCCGCGGGTCACCTGGGCTGCCATGGAGGCAAGGTCGTATGCGCTGACCGCTGCCGCTGCGGTGTGGTTGACGGTTGTTCTTGTTCTCGCGCTGCGCGGCACACGGTGGTTCTGGTGGGCAGGTTATGCCGCTGGGCTTGCGGTGACGATCGTGCTGTTCGTCGACACGGCGACCCTGGTCGGTGCTCAGCTGCTGACCGTTGCGATCCTGTGGCGGAAGTCGTTGCTGCGGTGGCTTTCCGCCGCTGCAGTCGGCGGGTTGCTGGCCCTGCCTGCAGTCGTATTCATTCGCGGGCAATCGGGGCAAGTCGACTGGATTCCACCGCTCGATCGCCACGTCGTGCGGTCGGTGCTCGAGTATCAGTGGTTCGTAGGGGCGCCGGTTTTTGCGGTCGGAGTCGTGGTCATTCTTGCACTGGGCGCACGACGCATGGACAGGTCGTTGCTGGCTGTTGCCGTCCCGTGGGCGGTTGTTCCCACGGTTGCGCTGCTGCTGTTCTCGTTGCTCGCCGAGCCGATCTATCTCGATCGCTATCTGACCTTCACGACCCCTGCGGTCGCGTTGCTGGTCGGGGGAGCGATCGCGACGTTCTCGGCTCGGGTCTGGGTCGCACCAGCGTTGGCAGCGGTCATGCTCGCGGCGGCCGTTCCCGCATATCTCGCGCAACGGGGATCGTTTTCGAAGCCGAGCGAGATGGACTTCAGCGCCGTCGCCGACTTCTTCGAAACACACGGTGCGCCCGGCGACTGCGTCCTGTTCACAAACGACTCCGCTTGGAATCCGACCTCGGCACGTGTGGCGATGAACATCCGACCGACCGCGTTCGATGGTTTACGCGATGTGGGGGCAGGCCGTTCCGCGGTCGCCGAAGGTTGGCTGTCGGACGAGAACCTGACCATTCCCGCCGCGGATCTCACTGGCTGTCAGGTGCTCTGGTTCGTTGCCGACGCCGACCGCGAAAAGCCGCGAACGATTCGTCACACCTCCAACGAAGTATGGAACCTCCCGACCTACCGATTCGACACCTCGCCCGAGTATCGGCAACTGGCAGAGCGTGGGTTCACGATCGAGGAAAGGTCACCGATCCATACGTCCCAGGTCGTTCGGCTGGAGCGGCGCGACAACTGAGGGACGGAGCCGTCTATATGTTCGCCAGCAGAGTTCGCGCTGCGTCGGCGATGTCGTCCTCGAGCCACTCCGGGAGCGGATCGGTCCGACCGTGGCGCCGCACGGCCGAGTAGGGCAGGTCGACGATCGCCCGCGCGACAGCGTCGAGGTTACGCGGATCGTCGGCTCCCGTGAGGGCCTGGGCGATCCGGCGGACCTCGGCAAACATCGGTGCGTTCATGGCGGCGAGCGTGGTCGCGAAGGCGTCGTCCGGCGGGCCGTCGATCAAGTCGCTCGGCCTCGTATTCAGGAGTAGGCGCGCATCCTGCGGTTCTTCGCGCGCGAACACGATCGCGCTCCGGGCGAGGGCCACACCCGCCTCGAGCGGATCCGGTAGTTGCGCCGCAGATTTCGCGCGGGTTTGGAAGCGCTCGAGTGCGCGGAGCCAGGCCGCGGTGAGGATGCCGTCGCGGTTGCCGAACCGGTGGTAGAGCGTGCCTGCCGGTGCGCCGCTACGTGCGGCGATCGCGGCGACGCTTGCCGAGCGCGGGCCATCTGCCAGCACCAATGCGCGCGCTGCGTCGAGGATCACGTCGGTGCTGTGCTTGCGGGGTGGAGCCATGATCTAGTACAGTCCTTCTATATGGAACGTTTGCCTTATATCGATGAGCATGCCACAGAGATCGACTCCGATCGGGCACATACCTGGGACGCGTTGCTCAGTGTCGTCTGCAAAGACCCCGCAGCCCCGACCCCACCCGCAGGCTTCCGGGTCGACGAAGCGGATGCGCCCAACCGCCTTGTGTTGAGGGGTCGACACCCCTTCTCGATCTACGAATTGGCGTTCACTCTCGACGACAGCGGACCGTCCCGGACCCGGCTGACCGCCTACACCCATGCGGCGTTTCCCGGTATCCACGGCAAGATTTACCGTGCCCTCGTCATCGGCAGTGGCGGCCACAGGATCGTCGTCGGACGAATGCTGCGAAAGATCGCGGCAGCGGCATGATCACCGACTTGATCCCCGGACTGGTGTGGGGAGCGACGCCCGGCGAACGGGCGCTCCCACTGCCCTGCGACGACCTGCTGCCGGACGCAGGCACAACTGCCGACCGCGCGATCTCGGTCGACGCCCCACCTGCTGTCGTGTTCGCCTGGCTGTGCCAGCTGCGGGTCGCGCCGTACAGCTACGACCTGTTCGACAACTTCGGCAGACGCAGCCCGCGAACCCGGGACCCCGAGCTTGTCGACCTCCAGCTCGGCCAGCGGTTCATGAGCCTGTTCGATCTGGTGTCCTTTGTCGCAGACGAGCACATCACGCTGCGAACGAATCGTGTCGTCACCACCTACTCGGTGCGCCGCGCGGGTCCAGGTTCGCGGTTGCACGTGCGCGTTCTCTTCGAGGGGCCAGCTGTACTCGCACGAGCGCTCGCACTCGGTGATCTGGTGATGATGCGCAAACAACTGCTCGTCCTGAAAGAACTCGCCGAGCACGAAGCCGCCCATGTTGGGTGAAACCGTCAGTCGCCCAACGTGAACCGTGCCGCCGCGTCTGCAGACATCGGCTTCGCGAACCGCCAACCCTGGCCGAACCGATAGCCGAGCGACGTCAGCAGAGTCAGCTGCTCGTCGCTCTCGATACCCTCGGCAATAGCACTGACCCCGAGCGCCTTCGTCATCGTCACGAACATCTCGAGAAGCGTCACCGCGCGGTCGGTCGGTAGGTCGGATACGAAAGTGCGGTCGATCTTGATGCCGTCGAGCAGACCCGTCGCCGAAAGATCGCTGAGTCGAGCCATATTCGAGTAACCGATGCCGTAGTCGTCGATCAACGCCCTGATACCGGCGTCGCGCAAAGCACCGATCACGGCCCGGGAACGTCCGGAATCGTCCATCAGTGCTGTTTCGGTCAGTTCGAGCACAACACACGACGGCGTCAGCCCAGCGCGCGCCGCAGCGTCGACGATCCTGTTCGGCAGCGTTCTGTCACGCAGTTGGCGAGCAGCGACGTTCACGCCGACGGTCAGCAGTTCGCCACCTTTGGCCCGCGGCGTTGCGGTCGCCGCGTCGATCTGCGAATTCCAGGTCGCGGCGGCGCGGAGAGAACGATCGAGCACGAGGTCGAACAACTCGTCGATCAGCGGCGAATTCTCTGCCAGTGCAATGAATTCGTCGGGACCGACCGGACCGAGCTGAGTGTCGTTCCACCGAGCCAACGCTTCGAATCCGGTGATCCGAGACGCTGTGAGGTCGACGATCGGTTGGAACTCCACGTCGAGACTGCCGGACGTTACCGCCTTGCGAAGTCGGGTCGATACCTTGAGGCGGCGGCTCGCGCGGTCCGCATCGGCGCGATAGAAGCGATGCGCTGCTCGACCCGACCGCTTGGCCGCGTACATCGCGCTGTCCGCGCGGGTCAGCAACGTGGCGATCGACACGCCGTCGCCCGGTGCCACAGCGATGCCGACGCTCGCCGTCACGCTGATGTGGAGTCGAATCGGCTGGCCGGCCACATCGAAGTTGATTCGCATCGGACGCGAGATCGCGTCGATGATCGATGACGCGACAGCCGCAGCCTGGTCGACGTCGGCGGTCCGCAGTCCGACGACCAACTCGTCGCCGCCGAGGCGTCCGATGATCGACCGCGCGGGCGCAGTCTTGCGAATGCGTGTACCGACGCGGTGCAGCACTCGATCACCCATCGCATGACCGTGCGAATCGTTGATGTCCTTGAAATCGTCGAGGTCGATCAGGAGCAGTGCGAGTGGTTCGCCGTCCGAGAGCAGTTCGGCCAAACTGTCCTCTGTGTGCGAGCGGCTGCCGAGGCCTGTGACGATGTCGGTTTCCGCCAGCAAGCGCAAGGCCTTCTCGCTGATCACCTGAGCGGTGACGTCGATACTCACCCCGAGACTGCCGGTCAGTTCGCCCTCGTCGGAATACAGCGGTTGATAGTGCGTATCCCATACCCGCTCTTTGGCCTCGACGCGGAATCGAAACTTTTCTCCGGAGATCGCGCGGCGATAGATTCGGGCGAGATCCTCTCGACCTGGCCGGAGGTCGAAAACATTGCGGCCGACAAGATCGTCGGACTCGACACCCATCCGGGCAAGGCCACCACCGGTAGCGACGCGAATTATCCCGTCGAGATCGAGTGAGAACACGACCAGTGGCGCCGAACCGAGGATTTCGCTGATCTGGTCACCCGACATCCAGTGTTTTTCCGAAGCGACCGGACTGGCGGGCGGCGTCGCTTCGACACGGGTGTCGTGCTCGGCGGGTTCACGAATGAATGCGACGATCCACTCCGGTGCTGCCCCGGAATCGACGTCGTCACCCGGCGTCGCCGTGATCGTGACTTCGATCGGCACACTCGCTCCGTCGCCGCGGCGGCCAAGCGTACGGAACGTGAATGCGCGTTCGAACGGCAGCTGACTGCTCGCCCGAAACCGTGCGACGGACGCTCTGTGTGGTCCCCGCAGGTTCGCGGGGACCACGACGTCGATCATCTTCAACCCGATGACGTCGCTGCGACTGCTTGCGAAGATGCGCTCGGCAATCGGATTGAATTCGACGATGGTGCCGTCAGCAGTCGCGATGATGACGCCGTCGCTCGCAACTCGCGCGATGGCACGCCAGATCACCGCCAACTGTTTATCGACGTGAAGAGCCACTCGAACCTCTCGCCCCACCTGCGCCCGCCATCCGCGGTGTCGTTAGCGGAATGGTAGCGACATCACGGGGTTCGGTAGCGGATGTTCGCCTACTCGTCGAGAAAGATGTCTGTCACGAGGTCGACGGTCGGGTCGCCCGCACGGTACTTCTCGAGATCGGTGACTCCCGCGGCGGCGAGGACCTCGTCGTCGATGTAGAAGTTGCCGGTGGCTTCCGTTGCGGGAGAGGTCAATACGACGTAGGCAGCGTCGGCGTAGATGTCCGGGGTCCGCGAGGCGTTGACGACAGCGTCGCCGCCGAGCAGGTTGCGGACCGCTGCCGTCGCGATCGTGGTCCGGGGCCACAGCGAGTTGACGCCGATACCGTCGCCCTTCAATTCTTCGGCAAGTCCGAGTGTTGTCAGGCTCATCCCGTACTTGGCCATCGTGTACGCGAGGTGGCCACCCGCCCACTTCGGGTTGAGGTTCAGCGGCGGCGACAAGGTCAGAATGTGCGGGTTGCGACCGGCCTTGGCAGATTCGCGCAACGACGGGATCGAGAGCTTCGACAGCAGGAACGTGCCGCGGACGTTGATGTCCTGCATCAGGTCGTACTTCTTCATCGCGACGGCATCGGTCTTCGACAGGTCGATCGCGCTCGCGTTGTTGACGACGATGTCGATGCCGCCGAACTTCTCGATCGTCTGGGCGACGGCGGCCGCGACGGATTCGTCGTTGCGGACGTCGCCGACAAACGCCAGAACCTTGCCGCCGGCAGCCTCCAGTTCGGCAGCAGCTGTGTGGATTGTGCCGGGCAGCTTCGGGTTCGGGGTGTCGGTCTTGGCGATCAACGTGATGTTCGCGCCCTCGGCGGCCGCGCGCAGCGCGATGGCAAGACCGATGCCGCGGCTGCCGCCGGACATGATCATGGTCTTGCCTGCGAGCGGCTTGTCTACCGATGTCGTCATTGCGCCTCTTCTCCCTGAACGGAAATAGTCTTCCGGCAACGGTAGACCGACGTTACTTCCGCGTGCGATACACCTCCCGTAATGCGCGCGACTGCGCCTTGACCGTGCGGGTGCGTTCCTGGCGTAGTCGAGCGTCGGTTCGCGACGCGACCCATTCGTTCTCGCGGAGCAGTTTGCGGTAGCTGTCGAGTCTGCGTTCGGCCAATTCACCGGATTCGACTGCTGCCAGTACTGCGCAGTCCGGTTCGTGCAGGTGTCCGCAATCGTCGAATCGGCAATCCTCCGCAAGCTCTTCGAGATCACTGAATGTTGTCGAAATGCCATGTGCGGCATCCCAAAGCCCGATACCGCGCAGTCCCGGCGTGTCGATCAAGGTGCCGCCGGACGGCAGCGGAAACAGTTCGCGATGGACCGTCGTGTGCCTGCCCTTGCCGTCGACGCCGCGTACCGCGTTGGTTGCCAGTCGTTCCTCGCCGAGCAGCGTGTTGGCCAGTGTTGATTTGCCTGCTCCCGACGGTCCGATCAACACGACTGTCCCGTCGAGCATTGCGGTGAGGACGTCGATGCCCTCGCCGTTCGTCGAGCTGACGGCAAGGACCGTAGCGCCGGGGGCTATGGCTCGAACGTCGTCCAGGCTCTGCGAAATATCCTCGGCCGCATCGGCTTTCGTCAATACGACGACGGGTTGGGCACCGCTTTCCCAGGCGAGCGCGAGCATCCGCTCGATGCGCCCGAGGTCGACGTCGCCGTCGAGTGCGGTCACGATGAGCACGGTGTCGACGTTCGCGGCGAGTACTTGCGCCTCGGAGCGGGTCGACGCCGACGACCGTTGGATCGCGCTGCGCCGATCGAGGATATGGATGACCGTCGGAAAGCCGCCGCGATCGTCGACCGCTACCCAATCGCCGGTGCATACCGGCTCTATCGTTCGAGCGCGGATAGGTCCGTCGGGCGTGACGACATCACATTCGCCACGGTCGACGCGGACAACCCGAGCAGGGCTGAACTGGTTTTCGGCGGCGAGGAGGTTGTCGAATTGCGTCGCTACGGAATCGTTCCAGCCGTAAGCGTCGAGAAGGTGGTGCTGTTGCATTTTGGGTTGAACTTTCGTCGAGGAGGAGACCCTCGACGCGCGTAGGCGGAGGGTCAGGAGAGGTGGATTGTGCGCAGCACGACAACCGATACGACAGCCACGAACATCAACCTCCCTCTCCCACTCGAATCGCTTGAACATCCAAAATCGCAGACTTGCTGCCGCGCCGCAAGCTATTTATTTGCGCGGCAGGTAAGGCGATGTGCTGAGGACAGCAACGAAGTCACGGTGAAGGGCTAGCTACAAGCTGGCTCACCATCAGTCGGTCCGACGGATCGGGTTCGCACTGTTCGGCCAGCTTTCGCTGAGACCGTAAGCACGCCAGAGATTGTCGTCACTGGCTCGGGTAAGGGCGAGAACGAGATAGTCGTCGTAGACCACGTCACCGAAGGCGCGCATCGAGTGCCCGCTGTCCGGAACGAACTTCACGTAGGCAATATCGTCGCGTTCGACGTGATCGTGCACTCCGGACGCCAGTGTGTACCCGGTCAGGCGTGTTTCGATGTCATCGAAGTTGCCCCAAGCTTGCGGGTCGACTGTCAGCCTGGCCAACGCCACTGCGTTCTCCTCGCGACTGAAAAGCGCCAAACGCCAGTAGTGCGCCGTTCCCCATGGCGTTGCGAACGGCGGGTTCTGGTCGAAAAAGGTGTCGAAACTGTTGTCTTCGACTATTTCCAAGGGTGGCGGCGCAGACCGAATGCGGTCGGTCAGCACCCCTGCGAATTTCGGTGTGACCGGCCGTAGCGAGTCGGCGAGTTGCAGAAGCGATCGCGGCGGGCGCGTGTTGCGTTGCAGTAGGCGATCGATCGCCTCGAATACGCGATGCTCGTCCAAATCGAGCTGGTCGAGAAGAAACTCGTCCGGGTGCACCGCATTTATGTCGTAGGGTTCGAGCGCCCGATCCGGGAAGTCTTTCAAGTTCGCCGTCACGATCAACGCAGCACCGGCTCGTACCGCGCCTGCGAGAACGTGGCGGTCCTTGCGGTGATTCTTCATCGAGCCGATCAAGTCTCGGTAACCCTCGGTTTCGCTCTCCGCGAGAGGGAACGCCTTGCGCATCTGGCGAATTCGATACGCAGCGTTGGCAGGAGAGACTCCGAACTTCTTCACGAGGTTACGTTCGACCTCGTCGAGTAGTTCTGCTGTCCAGATCGGCTGGAACAGCTCTTCCTCAGCGAGAGTAAGTAGAAGATCGTTCAGTGTTTGCGGCAGCATGACACACGCGTCGATGACGACACGGAAATTTGTCGGCATGAATCAGCGCGTGGCAACGAAGCCGACGTCGGTGCCGTCCGGGGCGCTGTGACCGAGGTCGGCGAGCGCGGCGTTGCGGTCCTTGCGTAACCGCTGCTGATATTTCAACACCTCGGCCAGTTCGACTCGGCGGTGACGTCCGGGAGTTGTGTATGGGATCTGCCCACCTTCGAGCAGCCGTACCAAAGTCGGGCGGCTCACAGACAAGATTTCAGCTGCTTCTTGAGTTGTCAGCACCGTACGCCGAGGTTCCACGGTCACGGCCGAACCCGATGCGAGTGCCCGCACAACGGTCAGCAGGACCGAACGCACTTCGTCAGGAAGAGGGGCAACCGCGCCAGATGGCCCCGTGAGTTCTGTCTTGCTTTCGTCGACGAGCAGGCTGAGTAGGGCGTTGATCGCGCCGGTGCGCTCGACATCTCCCGGGTCGGGAAGCAGGGTGTTTTCCATCAGCGCGGCCATCACCCCACGATAATTCGAAAAAAACGAACACGCAACAGCGTGCAGATCGGTGCGTTCGACGTCGCCGCTGGCCATGATGCCAAGTTGCCGAGACGGGCGGTTTCGACCATGGTCAGCTCGATGTGTCGGCAACGGAGCTCGGTCCTTCATCGGCGCAAACGAGGCTTACTGTGCAGGCCGCCGGAATTGCTCTTTGCGACCCAGCTTGCGCAGCCGCAGCCATTCCCGCAGACCAGCGGGGTCGCGTTCGGTGACGAGGAAGAACCAGCCGAAACGGATCCATTCCTGCGGCAACAGTCGTCGCATTCCTGGCTGCGACATGAGATATCCACGGTTGCGGTAGGTGAAGTACCGCTTCGTCGCGTCGTCCGGGTACTGCGTATGCATCCGCCCGCCGAGGATCGGCTTGAATTCCGCGGCACCGTTCGGGTGCAGGTAGGCGGTCTGCAGGCAGGTCCCGAACGGGAGTCCCGACCGCACGAGTCGCCTGTGCACCTCGACTTCGTCGCCACGCACGAACAACCGAAGATCGGGAACGCCGACCGCATCGATCGCGTCGGCCGACAACAATGCGCCGTTGAACAGCGACGCGATACCGGGCAGCAGATCTTCGTCACCCAACTCCGACCGAAGCCGTCGCCATACGACTCCGCGGCGCAAAGGGAACGCGAGGCGGTCGGGCTCGTCGATGTCGCAGACGACGGGCGACACCTCGGCAAGCCCGTTCCGCAGCGCGCAGTCCAGCAGGATCTGCAGCACGTCGGGACCTTCTGGCCGACCGTCGTCGTCGGCGAGCCAGACCCAATCGGCACCGATCGACAGGGCGTAGAGGATGCCGAGTGCGAAACCGCCTGCGCCACCGAGATTGTGCGCGGACCCGAGGTAGGTGACGCTCGCGGGCTGATCTTCGACTAGCGTGCGGACCTCGGACTCGTTGCCGTTGTCGACGACGACGATGTGGTCGACCGGCCGCGATTGCGAGGTCAGCACAGCCAACGACTCTGCCAGCAGTGCCCGTCGTCGATGGGTTACGACGACAGCAACGATCCGGGGTGTGTTGCCGGGTTCTGTCATCCCTGCTCGCCGCGCTTTTTCTCCGCTTCGAGTTCCTGCAGCGTGCGTGCCACGTGTTCGCCGGCTTCGGGTCCCTCGTAGGCTGTGACGACGTCCTGGATCCCGCCGCGTTCGCGAATCTGGCCGTGGTCGATCCACATCGCGGTGTCGCAGAGTTGGGCGAGGAACTCGTTGGAATGGCTTGCGAACACCAGGATTCCGGAGCGCTCGACAAGTTTTTGCAACCGGATGCGAGCCTTCTTCATAAACTCCGCGTCGACAGCGCCGATCCCCTCGTCGAGGAGCAGAATCTCGGGGTCGATGCTGGTCACGACGCCCATCGCGAGCCGGACCCGCATACCCGTCGAGTACGTCCGCAACGGCATTTCGAGGTAGTCGCCGAGTTCGGTGAAGTCGGCGATCTCTTCGATCTTGGCGAGCATCTGTTTGCGCGTCTGCCCGAGGAACAGGCCACGGATGATGATGTTCTCGTAGCCGGAGATTTCGGGATCCATGCCGACCCCGAGGTCGAACACCGGTGCAACGCGGCCGCGGATCTGCGCGCTGCCACGTGACGGTTCGTAGATGCCCGAAAGTAACCGGAGCAACGTCGATTTGCCCGCACCGTTGTGTCCGACGAGACCGACGCGGTCGCCCTCCTTCAGCGAAAGGTTGATGTCGCGCAATGCTTCGACGACAACAACTTTCGACGGATTGCGGCCGATCGCGCCGCCCGCTTTGCCGAGAAACGCCTTTTTGAGCGAACGCGACTTGGCGTCGAAGATGGGAAATTCGACCCAAGCTTGGTGAGTTTCGATACCTACCGACACGACGTATCCCCTAAACCCAGTAGGGCACGCGGGCCCGGTATTTGCGCATGGCCAGCAGGGCCAACGTCCAGCCGAGCACTGTGAAAGCCAGCACGATGTACCAGTGGTAGGCCTCTTGCTCCTCGCCGATGAGTGGCGCGCGAATGATGTCGAGGTAGTGGAACAGCGGGTTCAGCTCAGCCAACTTCACCCGCTCGGCCGCCTGGCCGCCCTGCTGCTCCAGCGCTTTCGTCGTCCACATGATCGGGGTCAGGACGAAGGCGAGCAGCACGAAGCTGCCGAGAATCGGCGCGATATCGCGGTATCGGGTACTGAAGATGCCGAAGACGATCGACCCCCACAACGCGTTCAACATCAGCAATATCAGTGCGGGAATCGCCGCGAACGACGTCCAGGTCAGATCCCGCCACACGCCGAAAGCCACCAACATCACCACGTAGATCAGCATGTTGTGCGCAAGCAGCAGGATCTGCCGCCAGACCAACCGATAGACGTGCACGCTCAACGCCGACGGCAGCTGCTTGATCAACCCCTCGTTGGCGACGAACACTTCGGAACCCTCGAGGATGCTCGCACTGATCAACTGCCAGACGATCAACCCGACGGTGACGTAGGGCAAGAACTCGTCGAGCGGGATGTCTAGCAGGGCCGAATAGAGGATTCCCATGGCCGCCGCCTGCACACCGGTGGCGATGGTGATCCAAAACGGACCGAGTACGGAACGCCGGTACCGCTGCTTGATGTCCTGCCAACCGAGCGACAACCAAAGCTCACGCTGGCTGAACCCGTCACTCAGGTCCTTGAAGGCGCGCCGAAATGTTTGTGAGTCCGAGACGGGCAAAACCTCGTCATCGGTATCCGGAGCTGCAGTCGACACGATTGCCGAGCCTACCGGGGTCGGGTGGGGGTCAGAGATATTGCCCGGTCCCGCCCGGTGCCGAGGGGCCTGGCCCACCACGCGGATCGGCCGAGTGCAGGCCGGGAGGCAGTGCACCCTGACGCATCTGCTCCAGCTGCGCGCGTGCTGCCATCTGCTGTGCGAACAGTGCGGTCTGGATGCCGTGGAACAGTCCTTCGAGCCAACCGACCAGCTGCGCCTGCGCGATCCGCAGCTCTGCGTCGGACGGCACCGACTCCTCGCTGAACGGCAGAGTCAGCCGTTCGAGCTCGTCGCGTAGTTCGGGGGCGAGGCCCTCTTCCAGCTCGCTGATCGACGATCGGTGGATCTCCTTGAGCCGATTTCGGCTGGCGTCGTCGAGCGGAGCCGCACGAACCTCCTCGAGCAACTGCTTGATCATCGTGCCGATTCGCATCACCTTGGCAGGCTGCTCGACCATCCCGGCGAGTGACTCGTGCTCGCTGCCTTCGGTGCCGGTCTTCGGCGCGGTCGCTCCGGCCGCGGCTGCTTCCTCGGGAGAAACGGCGACAGGTAGACCGTCGGGTCCGATAACGACCACTTGTTCGTTGTCCGCGTGCGTCATGACCCCATCTTGTCGGTTGCGCACGAATTGCGCCAAGAGGCTCGAGCTCTATCCTGGACTGGGTCGTTGCGGGGGTCGATGTGATGAAGGCTGGGCTTACATGATGAGAGGGATCTGCGTCACTGCTTCGACGACGGACCATTTAGAGTGGCGGGCATGACATACGACGTCGCACGGGTTCGGGGGCTCATCCCCTCCCTGGGCGACGGGTGGATCCATCTTGATCCACAGGCGGGGATGCAGGTGCCCGATGCTGTATTCCGCGCTGTATCAACAGGTTTCAGGACTTCGTCGTTTTCGCACATCGGTCAGCACAGTGCGTCGCAACGCAGCGCGGGGATATTGGAGCGTGCCAGACAGGCTGTCGCCGACCTGGTTGGTGGCGACCCGGCCGGCGTCGTACTCGGACCCGACCGTGCGCTGCTGCTTGCGTGGCTGGCGGAGTCGCTGAGTTCGCGTCTCGGGCTCGGAACCGGCATCGTGCTCTCCCGTCTGGACGACGAAGCGAATGTCGCACCGTGGTTGCGGATCGCCAATCGCTACGGCGCTCACGTGCGCTGGGCAGAAGTGGAGATCGAAACCTGCGAGCTCCCCGCCTGGCAGTTCGAGGAGTTGATCGGGCCGACCGCACGGCTGGTTGCGCTCACTGCGGCCTCGCCGATCGTCGGGTCGGCGCCGGATGTTCGGGTTGCCGCCGATCGGGTGCACGAGGTCGGCGGGCTGCTCGTCGTCGACGCCATCGGAGCAGCTCCGTACGCGCACATCGACATCGACGAACTCGGTGCCGACATCATCGCCGTCAGTGGCACGTCGTGGGGCGGTCCGCAGGTCGGTGCGCTCGCGTTCCGCGACCCAGCTTTTCTCGACCGCATTCCTGCCATGTCGCTCAACCCGTACGCCAAGGGTGCCGAGCGGCTCGAGGTCGGCGGTCACCAGTACTCCATGCTTGCCGGACTCACCACGTCGATCGACTACCTCGCCGGTCTCGACGAAGCAGCCACCGGAACCCGGCGAGAACGGTTGGAGACGTCGATCAGCTCGCTGCAGGCGTATCAGGACGAGCTGTTCGAGCACCTCATGGCGACGCTGGGCGATCTGCCGAAGGTCACCCTCATCGGGCGCGCGACCACCCGCATTCCGACCGTCAGCTTCACCGTGGCAGGCACCCAATCGGAAAAGGTCGCAGCCAAACTGGCCGGCCATCGGATCGGCACGCTCAGCGGCAGCCACGGCGGGAGTCGGCTGCTCGACGCACTCGGCGTCAACGACGAAGGCGGCGCAGTGACCGTCGGTCTGGCGCCGTACACGACCAAGTACGAAATCGATCAGCTGGGCCGCGCACTGTCGAGCCTGTGATCATCTGATTCGCAGCACCACTTTGCCGACACTGTCCGGCGAATCGAGCAGGTCGTGAGCTGCGGCGACGTCGGCAATCGGGAGTTCTGTGTGGACCACAGGCGAGACGGTTCCGTCCGCGATCAACGGCCACAGATGTTCGACGACCTCGGAGACGATCTCCGCCTTGCCTGATCGGCCGGTCTCGGGACGCCCGCGCAAACTCGCGGCTGTCACCGACGCACGCTTCATCAACAGCTTGCCGAGTTCCAACTCGCCCTTCATGCCGCCCTGCATACCGATAACGACGAGCTGACCGTCCGCAGCCAGCGCATCGACGTTGCGGGACAGGTACTTCGCGCCCATGTTGTCGAGGATGATGTCGGCGCCGCCATGTTCCTGCACAGCAGCGACGAAATCGTCGTCGTGATAGTTGACCAGGATCGAGGCACCGAGGTCCTTGCAGCGGTCCAGCTTGTACTGCGAGCCTGCGGTGACGGCAACGGTCGCGCCGCGAGCGACGGCAACCTGGATCGCGTGGGTGCCGATCCCGCTGCCGCCGCCGTGGACCAGCAGCAACTGGCCCGAATGCAGTCCGGCGCCCATCACGACGTTCGACCAGACCGTGCAGGCAACCTCCGGCAGCGACGCTGCGGCGTAGAGGTCGAGGCTCTCCGGTACCGGCAGCACCTGCGTCGCGGGGACGACGACCTCCTCGGCGTATCCGCCACCTGCCAGCAGCGCACACACCCGATCGCCGACCTTCCAGCCGGTGACGCCGTCGCCGACTTCGGAGATCACGCCGGAGCATTCCAGTCCGAGAACGTCACTCGCGCCGGGCGGCGGCGGGTAGAAGCCCTGCCGCTGCAAGAGGTCCGCACGATTGACTGCGGTTGCCACGACGTCGATCAGCACCTGCCCGTGGCCCGGATGGAGGTCGGGTCCGTCGGCCCATTCCATGACCTCGGGTCCGCCGAAACCGTTCAACCTGATCGCGTACATGTGCCGACGGTAGCGCAGGCGAGTCGGCCGATAGCGCTGAGCTGTGCGAATAGAATGCCTGTGTGCAGGATGACCAAACCGGCCAGTCGGGGCTGGAACCGAGATGGCTCACCGCTGTCGAACAACAGGCGTGGCGCGCCTACATCGACGGCCAGCAAAGGCTCACAGACCAGCTCAACCGCGACTTGGAGGACAGCCACGACCTCTCGCTCGCCGAGTACCGAATTCTCGTCATGCTTTCCGAAGCGCCGGACCACGAACTGCGAATGAGCGAACTCGCCGACGGCGTGCTGTCCTCACGCAGCCGCCTGACTCATCAGATTCGCCGTATGGAAACCCAGGGCATGGTGCGCCGCAGCACCTGCGTCGACGACGGTCGGGGAGTTCTCGCCCAACTGACCGACGAGGGTCGCCGCAGACACGAACAGGCAGCGCCGACGCACGTCGAAGGTGTGCGGCGGAGTTTCGTCGATCTGCTGACGCCCGAGCAGCTGCAGACCATCGGCGACGCCTTCCGAAAGGTCAGCGCCGCCATCGCCGAGACGCAATCCGAATAGGACTGCGCCGGGATCAGCGGCTAGTATCTGCGACGGAAGCGTGGCAGAGCGGCCGAATGCACTCGCCTTGAAAGCGAGCGTCGTGAGAACGACCGGGGGTTCAAATCCCTCCGCTTCCGCCAAGGTCGACAGCCCGCTATCTGCGCTTACGTGCAGCTAGTGGGCCCTTTTATGCTTGGGTAATCGAGATCGCACTATGTCGCTGCCCACATTTTGCCCACACTCGCTTCCGATCGAGCGTGATCGAGTGCGATACCTACGGCGTCAAGATCGTCATCGAACAGGTCCGCGTAGGTGTCCAGAGTCATCGCTGCCGAGGAGTGCCCGAGCATTCTTTGCAACGCCTTCACGTTCACTCCGGCCGAAACGGCAAGGCTTGCCGCAGTGTGGCGCAGGTCGTGGGGAGTCACTCGGGGAATGCCTGACTTCTCGACTGCCTTCGTGAACCAGCCGGTGAAACTCACCGAACGTCGAAGGTGCTCGCCGTCGCGGCCGGGGAACACAAGATCGTCGCGAGCCCTTCCCTCGCACTCGCGCGCCAGCTCGACAACGAGGAAGTCTGGAATCGGTACCGATCGGCTCACGTGACTCTTTGGCGTCCCGATGTGCATCTCCATATTGACCTGTACAGCGTTTTCGGTGACCACGAGCCGCTTCCGCAAGAGGTCAAGGTGCTTCACTCGAAGGCCGATTGCTTCGCCCCACCGCAAGCCGCAGTACGCGAGTAGATGTACAAGCGTCTGCCGATCGCCGGACGCACCCGCGAGCGCTCCGACCTGCTCGTGGGTGAGGTAGATGCGTTCCTTGCGCTGTTTACGCGGCAAGTTCTCGACCCCCCGCGATGGGTTCTTCGCGAGTCGCTTCGACTTCACGGCGCTGTCGAGTACGCCAGCAAGAACGCCGTATGCGCGGATGACGACGGTTGCGCCCTTGCCCTTGACTTTCACCCCGTCGATCGTCTTGTCTCGACCGAGATCGGCAATCCATCGTTCGACCGCATCAAGGTCGACATCTGCCAGGCGTTCCTTGCCCCAGCGCGGTTCGACGTGAATACGCCACGCAGTCTCAAGTGACTTGTACGCAGATGGTTTGAGGTCGGACTCTTTGCGTTCCAACCACGTCGGCCCGATTTCGCCGACCGTGATGTAGCCGAGCTTCGGCGGCACGTACTCGCCGCGCATCTTCTCGACTTCCACCGTCGCGGCGAACTCCTGCGCCTGCCGCTTGCTCGTGAATCCGCGCTTATCGGTCTGCTTGCGGTCTGGCGTGCGGTATCTCACGCGATACCGCTTCCCGCGTGCAGTGTCGTAGCTGCTAATCGTTGCCAATGCGCAACTCGATTCTCAACTCATCCTTCAATTGCCGGCTTATTCGGCCACGATGTTGTGCATTTGCTTCAGGCCCTGCTCGCTCGTCGCGTTCTTGCGAGAAGGTCTGGCCCCACAGCGAACTAGACACGATAGCGAGGAGTGGTCGGGTGATGTGAAGCGACTTCTGAACACGTTCCTCGGCAATGCCGGATTGCGCGAGAATCAGGTTGATTGCTGAAATGTCGGCTGATTCGAGCCGTTCGAGCGTTTTGAGGTCGAGTTCCTCGTCGAGCCCCGGCAGTTTGACGTGGACCGCGCCGATTAAACGTCGCAGTTCGGGCGGTTCAAGGCGTATCTCTGCCCCCCGAAACCAGAGTGACAAGTGATCAGCGGGGAGATCGACCGAATCGTTGATACTTAGAGGGAGCTGCGAGTCGACGAGTTCTGCCATAGTGACGGGACCACAGCCGAGGTCGCTCAGCGCCAGCGCGAGCGCGATGGTGGTTTCAAGGTTTGGAGAGACTCGGCCAGCTTCAAAGTCTGCGACTCGAGTGTTTGACCATCTCAGTCCGCGGAGCTTCGATGCGATCGCGACTTCGTCCAGTGTCAACCCCGCCCGGGTTCTCAGCTTGCGGGCATTAAAGCCGATCGCCTCAGCAAGGGTTCGGGTATCACTGGACATCAGCTCAGGGTACTGCAAATCACGACACTTGACCGCGATTCAGCAGCCATCTAGGGTTTCCTCAAGATTCTGGAAAGGATGAATCATGACAGGCCGAAGCCCTGATCTGCGGATGGAGCTAGGAAGTCCCCGTGAGGTCGCCGACTACCTGCACGTCACCGTCGCTTCCCTCGCTCAGTTGCGATACGTCGGCCGAGGCCCCCGTTTCGTCAAGGCGGGGGCGAAGGTTCTATATCGGTGGTCAGACGTCTTCGACTATGTCAGCAGCAATCTGTACGAGCGGACGGACGTGAAGGTCGATCCCGCAGTTCTGCGCGGCTGATTCACAAGAGAAAATGGGCTGAGATGTGTGACCCGACCCGCGCTCGTAGACGGCAGTCCGTACCGCGTCATATAGAGGGCGCACTCTTCGATTCACAAGGCAGCCGGACGGGTCGACGAACGCACTCCTCGGGCTACCCTCGCGGTCCGCGAGATGAGTCGACCGGTTGGTCGATTTGTGACTCGCGATGTGGTTGCAGCGTCATGGGTAGATCATTTCGACCGTCGTGATCGTAACGCGCCGACGGATGGGTGGCTGAACCCGCCCTGTTGCAGAACACACGGGCTGCAGCCGTGCCGGGCACATTTTTGAGGGGACTTGCGATACGTCTCTGATCTCGCAACTCGGGGGCAAGACCTTCGGCATCACGGCGCGGTCCCTATCGACACCCCCGATGTTGAGACTTTGTGAACGCTCTCCTGCGCTACTGACCTTTGTTTTGCGCTCTGTCCCGGGAGAAAGAACGACAGGACCTCATCCCTGTCGGCAACGGTCGCCCTCGGCCGGTGGAGACAACATGGACGAGCAGACAAGGGATCATCCGGTACTGACGCGCCAGCAGTTCTTGGCGGAATACAACTTTCCCGACAGCACTGAGCGAAAGAGGCGTTCCAGCGGCAACTTTGCGCCGCACTTCAGTATCGGCAGGCGCATCTACTACCGCAGAAAATCGGTAGAGGCGTGGATTGCCTCGCGTGAGACGGGATCGAACGCTTGCAGCCACTCCGGCGGTGGTGCGGCGTGAGCGAAGAAAAGAGAACCCGCCCCGTAGTGAGCGAGGCGGGTCAGAAGGTCTTCCGGACCAGTAACAAGAGTACAGGTACCAGCAACGCACGAGCCGAGTACAACCGCCTGTATTGGGCTCGGAATCCGCATCTTCGGTGGCTGCACGGATACTTGCAGCGGTGCGCCGGGTACGGGCTCACGCCCGTCGTTGAACCGTTCACGAAAGAGGAACTTCTCGACTGCTGGGGCGATATGTGTGCCGACTGCGGTACACCCGAGTGGAATCAGCTCGACCACCGGATACCTGTGGCTGCCGGAGGCGCGCATTCGCTCGCAAACTGCTGCCCGATCTGCGAGTCGTGCAATCGCGCCAAATATTTGGTGTCCGATCGTAGGCGTATCGCCGACTTCCGTGCAGATCGCGGGTGTGGGCACACCGTTAGCGGCAATAGTGCTGCGGGCGGCACAGGGAAGACTTCTACGTCCGATGGGAGCGACCGACAAATAGCGAATAGAGCTCGCGGTAGCGCTAAGGCGAGCCTGAACTCTCGTTAGCGCCCAACGCCGCAGTTTGAGCATGCTCGTTCATCTCGCTATTGCTCTAGACGGTCGAGGATGTCCGACATCGTGATACCGAGGGCACCCGCGATATGTCGTAGTTCAATCACATCAAGCCGACGCTCACCCGACTCGTACTTGCTGACGAAGGACTGGGCGACGTCGAGTCGCTCGGCCACCGCTACCTGAGTCAGTCCGGCTTCGCGCCGCACCTGCCGCAGTACCAGGCAAAGCTCCCGGTATTGGCGGCTGTAGAGCGACTTTTGCACCCGGCAAGCGCATCTTGCGGGTATGGATATCCCAACTTCGGATATTTTTGTACGTAATTGCCGAGTCCTGGCATCGACATTTAGCGGTCAGGCCGCGAAGTGTGCGGGGCGCGTCACGCAATGCTCGGCGAGCGCGATCGTGCGAACGACCTGGGACCCCCGACCTCCGATGGCAGAACCCGCCCAGCCAGTCGTGCAGCGCTCTCGATCCTGCCACCGGCACCAATATCCTAATGTCGGATATTTCTTCGTCTAGCGGGTACGCGTTCCCAGCAGACGGCGCAGGAAGGAAAGACATGAATCAGGAAATCGGCGGACACCAGCCAAACCACGACCGCGGGCAACCCCGCGCGTCGGCTTCCGACTTAGTTCCGGAGCCCCATAGGCGGACCGTCAAGCAACGGGCCGTTGACGCCCTCCTGCTGATTCTGCTCGTGGTCCTTGTCTGCGCGACTATCACTACTCCGGTCGAGGTGGCAAAAGGGTTAGCGGACTTCTTGGCGATCGTGGCGCTCGTCCTTGTCGCGGTCGCGGCGCTCGGTGTGGGATGGGTGTTGTTCAGGCGATCTCGGGACTTCGCGGCCACGCATCCGGAGGGGACAACTGTCGGTGCGGCCGGACACCGAACTCGTGTAATTCTGGTCCCGTCTGCGGTAATCGTGCTGGCCATCATCTTGTCAGTGCCAACCTTCTTGAAAGACTCGGCAGAGCCGCTGGTGTCGGACGACGACCGGCTGAGGCAGGCCGCGCAGGACTTGATTGATAGCGGCGGGATGCCGACCACGACACCTCCCACGCCTACAGAGAATCGCTACCTAACGAAGCTTCGTTCGTACCCGGATATTGCTCGAGTCCTGGGCTTGACCGAGAACTACTACGTCGATGCTCTCACTCGTGGGCAGTACATTTGCGCTCGCTTTGACGATGGCCGAATCAAGAGCAGCGTCATTCGGGACATGGTCACCGGGACAACGAGGGACGACATCGACGTTGCCGACGCGAACCTCATCATTCGCGCGGCCACCGCAACTCTGTGCCCAGAGCACGAGGCCGAAGGAAGATGACTCGCGACTCTATGGGCCTGAGCTGTCAGGCGCGGGTTCGAGCCGGACTGCCGAAAGTCGGCCCTTGATCACGCCTCTGGCTGTCGGTGATCGGTCCATGTCGTGCTGTCCCACCAGCGCTTGCCGCCGCTTCCCTGGGGTTCGGGGTACCAGCCGGGCGGCGGACCTTGGGAGATCGGGGCGGCCTGCGCTAGGTGGACCGGTTCTGGTCTCGTTGACCTGGATTCCGGGCCCCGCGCTTGTTGACGACTCGGCGAATTGACCACGGCTGCGAACTTGCGTGCATCGCCTTCGGCCCTGATCGGCACCTCATCTACAACCACCGATCCGTCTGCTAGTTCGACCGTCAGAAAGATGGTGCTCTGATCTTTGCGGCCTGCGGCTCCGATGAGCGCACCGGTTCCACCGAACAGCAGCGCACCTCCGACGACCCGGGTCGAGTCAGCCGAGAACGAGCGATACCCGCGCTCTCAATGGTGACCGACGCGCCCGCGACCGGCCACGACTGGTCCTCGTAATGGAAGGACTCCCCAATCAGACGGAACTTGCCGAAAGCTCGTCCAGCGGCGCGGTCGGCCGCCAGCTCCCGGGCTTCCTGGTAACTGTCGCGCACGGTTTCGACAAGACCGGGGCGGCGAATCTCTTCGGGTGTCCCAGGCGCACCGTAGTCGTGGACTGGTGGCGCTGAGTGTCAGCAGTCACGTAATTCCCCACCTTTGAGGGGTTGTCCGTCACGTAATTCCTCACCCGCCGTCACGTAATTCCCCACCCCTTGGGGCGTGTCCGGTCCGGGGTTCGGGTGCTGCTCAGGTTCGCTCCGTTCAGTGCCCCATCGAGGGCCTGGAAGGGGCCTGAGGTGGCAAGGAGAACGTGGAAAGTGACCGACTTCGTAGAGATGTTCCGACACTGGAACGCGGGCCGATCCCAAGTGCAGATCTACCAGGCACTCGACATCGACCGAAAGACCATTCGCAAATACCTGTCCCCAGCATTGGCTGAGGGTCTGCAACCAGCACCCGAGGAGCCGTTCGACGAGGCGGTGTGGCGGGCGCGAATCGAACGCTGGTTTCCCGAACTCGGCGACCCGGCTGCGCGGGCACTGACCTGGCAGCTGATCGCGGTGCATCGCGATTGGATCGAGAAGCAGCTGGCGGTGCCGGTCACGGTTGCCACGATCGCGCAACGGCTCCGCGACGACCATCGGGTCGAGGTGTCGGAATCGACGGTACGACGTTATATCGCAACCACTTTCGCCGAACAATCCGTCCAGGACAAGGTCACCGTCCCGCGCGGTGCGGTCGAGCCGGGCAGCGAAGCCCAGATCGACTACGGCAAACTCGGCA
This sequence comes from Antrihabitans spumae, assembly GCF_043944905.1. Classification (NCBI taxonomy): domain Bacteria; kingdom Bacillati; phylum Actinomycetota; class Actinomycetes; order Mycobacteriales; family Nocardiaceae; genus Antrihabitans; species Antrihabitans spumae. The sequence goes on along the minus strand of NZ_JBIMSN010000072.1, from coordinate 1,521 downwards.
TGTGGTTCGACCCCGTCTCGGGCCGCCGGGTCGCGGTGTGGGTGTTCGCGATGATCCTGTCGTGCTCACGCAAGCTCTTCGTGCAACCAGTGCTGAAACTGGACCAAACATCCTGGAACGCGTCCCATGTCGCGGCGTTCGACTTCTTCGGCGGTGTCCCGGATCGGTTGGTGTGCGACAACCTCAAGACCGGTGTCGACCGACCTGATCTCTACGACCCGCAGATCAACCGCGCTTACGCCGAGCTCGCCGCGTTCTACGGCACCCTCGTCGACCCGGCCCGGGCTCGCAAACCGAAGGACAAACCGCGGGTCGAACGCCCGATGCCCTACATTCGGGACTCCTTTTGGTCGGGCCGCGAATTCACCTCGCTGCAGCACATGCAGAGCGAGGCATTGCGTTGGGCCACCGATGTTTACGGCCTGCATAAGCACCGCGGCCTCGACGGTGCGACACCGATAGCGGTGTTCGACGCGGTCGAGCGCGATGCGCTGAATGCGTTGCCGGCGCGGCCGTTCGAAACGGTGCTCTACACGATCGGCACTGTCGCCCCGGACTGTCACGTCAAATCCGGCAAAGCGTTGTACTCGGTGCCGTGGCGGTTGATGGGGCAGAAGGTCAGTGTCCGCACCGCCGGTGAGGTGGTGCAGATCTTCCACGACGACACCGTCGCCGCCACCCATGTTCGGCATCTGTCGGGGCGTTCGACCACTCTCGAGCACTATCCGCCGCACAAGGTCGCCCACACCTTGCGGAGCGTGTCGTGGTGCCGCACTCATGCCGAGCAGATCGGACCCGGCGCGGTCGCGATCATCGCAGAGTTGTCCCAGGTCAACGCCGTCCATCGGTTACGGGCGATCCAGGCGATCATCCGGTTGCGCGACAGCTACGACGACACTCGCCTCGACGCCGCGTGCGCTCGCGCACTCGAGGTCGGTGATCCGCACTACCGCACCGTCAAAGGCATCCTCGTCGCAGGCACCGAACGCGGCGACCAACCCGCCTGCCCAGCTCCCGCGCCGCCGGCGATGCTGCGCGGCCCCGCCGCGTTCGGCACCGAACTCAGCGCGTGACGCGCACCGATCGAATCCGATCATGTTCTGCGACAACGAATCAACGAAACGGATACTGTCATGACCATTCACGACCCCAGTCTGCGGACTGCGCTCAAGACCCTCAAACTCACCGGCATGCTCGATACCCTCGACGCGCGCCTCGCTCAAACCCGGGACGGGAAACTCGGCCATCTGGAGTTTCTGCAGGTGCTATGCGAGGACGAGGTCGCCCGCCGCGAAACCGCGGCGCTGGCGCGGCGGGTGCGCCGGGCACGGTTCGAGCATCAATCCACCTTCGAGGACTTCGACTTCACCGTCAGCCCGAAACTTCCCTCGGCGATGCTGCGTGATCTCGCCGCCTTGCGTTGGCTCGACGCGGGCGAGTCGGTGATTCTCTATGGACCCGTTGTTATCCAGGTGTGAAAACACGCTCTCATCAACGTCTATGACGAAAGATGTCAGAGTC
>NZ_JBIMSN010000071.1:0-44193 GCF_043944905.1 Antrihabitans spumae | reverse complement strand
CCTCATCCAGGCTGCATAGCCAGAAAATCCCCGTGTCCAACATCCGGGGTCAAGGCCCCAATCATGTCGCGAAGCGTAGTCAGCGTGCATTGATTCGGGTGAGCGTGTATCCCGCCAGCCGCACACCGACCCGAATCGGCGCACACCGATCGCCCACACCGATCGCCCCAAACCCCCCTACCGCACGAACGTCGCGGTGTAGTCGATGTTGTTCAGCACGTTGGAGTCCCTTGTCGCGGTGTTGATGCGGCCGATCACCAGTCCGAGGCCCAGTCGTGGCTGGGCTTCCAAAACGACCGTGTAGGTGACCGTCTGCTGCGGTGCCAGCGTCGGAATTGCGAACGTGACGGTGTTGCCCGCGACCTGCCCTCCTGCTGGATCGACGATGCGCGCGAACATCAGGTGCGACACCGTGACCGTCACGCCATTCGACGGCTGCGCACCGTTGTTGCGGACCGTGATCGTCGTTGGCACCGTCGACCCTCTCGGTGCGTTCTGCGCAGTTGCCACATCGATCGACACATCCGACGGCGCCTCACCCGGTTGCTGGCCGACATTGAGGACGGACAAGCTCAGCTGACCCGTACTCGGCCCGATTCCTGCCGCCGTGTCACCCGTGTACGCAGCCGTTATGACGTGCGCCCCGGACTTCAGCTTCGAGAAATCCGCCTTCACCAGAACGGCTTTGCCGTTCACCACCGGAACCGGCCCGCCCATCACGGCCCCGTCCGCAGCGAACTGCACCGTGCCCGCGGTGACCGGGCCCGTGGGATCGGTCGTGATCGTCGCAGTGAGGTCGAGCTGCTGGAAAAAGGCGACAGGGTTGCGGTTGGCGGTGACGGTCGTTGTGGACGACCGGGTGTAGACGTCGAGCTGTTGTTGCGCAGTCGATTCCAGGTAGACGTCGTTGCCGAGATAGCGCGCTTCGACGACCCCCGTGCCCGCGGCGAGTGGAGGTGACGTCGCGCTACCGTCGGCATCCAGCGGCACCGGCTCGCCCAGACTCGTCCCGTTCTGAGAAAATGCAATGGCACCAGTTGGTTTGGGTGCACCGGCCGCTCCGGTGACCGTCGCTCCGACCACAGCCCCTGCAAGAACAGGCGGCGGTGGCAGGGTCAGGCGAGTTTCGGTCCCGAGCTTGGCGACGTTGTGGTCCAGCGTCTTTGTGTTCGACGCGAACCGCGCGTCACCCGAGTAGGTGGCGGTGACGACGGTCGTGCCGAGCGGCAGATCGTCGACGAGAAGGCTTGTCGCCGATGCGGGGCCCGTTGCCGCGAGCGGCACCGGCTCACCGACCGGATTGCCGCCGATCTCGAATTGCACTGTGCCGGTTGGTCTGTCGGTCACACCGGAGTCTGGGACGACTATGGCCGAGAACGTCACAGGCTGGCCTGGATAGGACGGATTGTGGGACGACTCCAATGTCATCGTCTGACCGTCGGCGTCGACGAGCAAACCGACACTGCCGAAAACGGGAGCGAAGGTCTTGTTCGGATCGTCGCCGAGATAGGTCGCGAGGATGTGGTGAGTGCCAGGCAGTAGGTCGCTCACTGGTGGCAAAGTCACTGTGCCGGAGTTTAATTCGAGCGGACCGCCAACGTCGTTGCCGTCTATCTTGAACTGGACACGACCACCGGGTGTGCCGAACGACGGAGTTGTACCTTCCCGCTGCGATACCTTCGCGGTGAACGTCACCGGTTGTGCCGGCTGCGAAATGTAGTCGGTCGCATCGGTCGTCACTTCGATGCTGGTGGGCACCTCGACATCGTGCAGCCGGAACGTCGTCTCACCGATGAGATGCGCGGGATCGTCGGTGACCGTTGCGTTGACCACGAAGCCTTCCGGCAGCGACGCCTGCTCGGCAGCCGGCAATGCCTTGATCGTCGTCTCGGCGAATCCCTCCGAGTCGGTGTTCACCGAGATGCTGGACTCGCCGTTGGAGAATTTGGCCGCGGCACCCTGCGTCGACGGCAGTGTGAACGTGATCGACTTGTTCGCCTGCGGACCCTCGATCGCGTCGACGAATCGCACCCGAAGCGGTTGCGCGAACTGCTGATCGGAGTACGCACTCTGGCTGTTCCCCGAGATCAGCTCCACCCGACTGCGTTTGGCTGGAATCGGCACGACCAGGTCGACGTGGCCGTCGTTGCGACCATCTACGTTCGCGAAGTCGCCGGTAGGACCGCTGTAGTAGAACGGTGCTTGGCCTGACACGCTGCGAACGAAGGACTGACCGCCGCCGCCTCCGCCGCCACCGCCGTCGTCACCGTCGTTGGCGCCGTGACCTTTTCCGCCGCCGCGGTGTCCGCCACCGCCACCGCCACCTCCTCCGCCGGTGCTGCTGCCGGAGCCGTCGCCGCCCTTGGTTCCGCTCTCCTCACCGCCGAGACCGCCTGGGCCGCCACCGAAGCCGCCGCTCTTGCCGTCTTCGGGATCGATTCCTGCTGCTCCGCCGTCACCGCCGTCTGCGCTGAAACCGTTGCCGCCGCCACCGCCGCCGCCCCCACCGATCACCAAGTACTCCGAGCGTGCGTCGTGTGTCGAGGCGTCACAGTCGGCATCGGTCTGGCTCACCGATGTCGAACCGCCGCCGCCGGCACCGCTGTAGGAGGCCCCCGAGTCGGCGGTGCCGCGACCGCCGCCCCTGCCGTTGCCCCAACCGCCGCTGGCGCCACCGTAGTGACCGACTTCGATTTTCAGCTGTTTACGTTCGGTGACGGCAACGACGGCTTGGACGCCGCTGCCGGACCCGCCCGTGCTGACGTTGTCGTCGAAGTCGCGGCCGCCGCCGCCACCGGATCCGCCGAGTGCGTCGACGTAGAGCTCATTGACGCCGTCGCCGACGCAGTAGTACTGCGCTTCCTCGCCGCGGACCCCGAACGATTTGGTGCGAACGCCGTCTGCGGACGTCAGAAACAGAATGTAGCCGTCACCCGAGACGGACGCCGTCTGGATGTTCGAGTTGGTAAGTGCTTGCGCGGCAAAGGATGTGCCGCCACCGCCGCCCGCACCGCCTGCGCCCTTCGCGGCTTCGGGTCCGTGCACGATGGGGGTCGCGGGCGCCTGGGCACCACCGCAACCGCCGTGTTCGTAACCGCCGCCGCCGCCACCTCCACCGCCTCCGCCGCCTGTGGTGTCGAATGTCCCGCCGGCGCCGCCATCCTTCGGACCTGTGCAGCTCAGCCCGCTCGAGGTGTCGCCCGCGGGGTTGTTTTCACCGGCGCCGCCCTCGTACGGCGGAACGTCTTCATAGCTGAACGGACCGCTGCCATCGCCACCGTCGCCTCCTTGGCGTCGGGGTCCGCCGCCGCAGTAGAAGAACGTCGAATCCTTCACTGGCGAAACGGAATAGCAGTCGGGTGCGCTGCCGCCCGATCCGCCACCACCACCGGCAACTGCGATCGGTTCGCCGTTGAAGAGTACGGCCGAGGCGCCACCGCCACCGCCGCCGTCGTAACCGTTCGAGTACACGGTGCCGAAGTTGGTCACGTTCGCGATGGCGAGGCCCTTCGGACCGCCGGATGCGTAGGGGGAATACCCACCGTCGCTGGTGCCGCGGCAGCCGACCTGCACGTCGAACTCTTGTCCGGGTTGCACCCGCAGGCCGCCCGTCACCTGACCGCCGAGACCACCGATGCCGGCGTAGTTAGGGTCCGGCGTCTGGCCCTCGCCGCCGACCGCCTCGATGTAGAGACTGGTCGTCCCCTCGGGGACCTTGTATTTCTGATTGCCCGCGGTGCAGTGATAGGCGTGGATGGTGATCCCGGTTTCGGCGTCGAAGAACACCTCGGGTGCGATCTCGATCGGCGGGGGCGGTGCGGCAGCGGCCTGGGGCGGGTCGACCAGCACGGCGGCGGTTCCGGCGCCGACGAGGATCGCGCACGTGGACACCACCAGAAGACGATCGAGGAATCCACTCCTGGACATGGGAAAACTCCGTTTCGGCCCGCGTACCCCCGCGAGCAGAACGTTAGCCACGTCACAGCCCAAGTTTGCGTCCGACATGCGGGGGAGCGCCGGATTTAACCCGACTGTTCCTGAACGGCCGAAAGGCCCCCACCTACGCGAGGTGAGGGCCTTTCGTCTTGCTCGAAAGCGTCAGGAGACCTTCACGGGCTCCGAATCCTTGTCGAGATCGACATGTCCGCGAAGGTTCAACTTCTCACCTTCGACGTCGATGTTCGGCACGATTCGGTCGAGCCACTTCGGCATCCACCATGCTGCGTCACCGAGCAGCGCGAGCAGCGCGGGGATGATCAGCATGCGCACGACGAACGCGTCGAGCAGAACGCCGACTGCCAGTGCGAAGCCCATCGTCTTGGCGGTGGGATCGGATTCCAACATAAAGGCGCTGAACACCGAGATCATGATGATCGCCGCCGACGTCACGACGCGGGCGCCGTGGTGGTAGCCGGAAATCATCGCCTCCTTGGCAGGCTTGCCGTGGACGTATTCCTCGCGCATACGCGTCACGAGGAACACCTGGTAGTCCATTGCGAGACCGAACACCAGGCCGATCAACATGATCGGTAGGAAGCTCACGATCGGGTGTGGATCGGCGATCAGCCCGAACTTGCCTTCCTGGAAGATCAGCACTGTCGCACCGAAGGTTGCTGCCATCGACAGCAGGAATCCGAGTGCGCCGATCAGCGGAACCAAGATCGATCGGAACACCAGGATCAGCAGCAGGAATGCTGCACCTGCCACGATCGCGATGTAGGGAACGATCGATCCGAGCAGCACATCGTCGACATCGGCGAAGATGGCCGTCGTACCTGTGACGCCGTACTCCAACCCGTATTCGTCGGTCAGCGCGGATTCTGCGCCGCGGACCTCCTTGACCAGATCCTTGGTGTCCTGGTTGTTGGGGCCCGACTTCGGAACGCCGTCGAACGTGGCGCCCGCTCCGTCTTCGCTCTTGTTCGGCCCGATCACATAATCCATGTCGGAGTACGAGACGAGTTGCTGGCGGACAGCGTCGAGTGCTGCGTCACGCCGATCCGGTGCCACATCGGCCAGGTCGACCGCGATCTGCAGGACGCCGTTGCTGCCCTCGCCGAATCCGTCGGTCCGCAGTTCGTAGGCCTGGCGGACGGTGGTGTCGGTCGGTGCGCTCTCGTCGCCAGGGAGTCCGAGGTTGAGGTTCACCGCGGGCAGTGCGAGCAGACCGAGGAAGACGATGCCGAACGTCAACGCCACGGCAGGTGCCTTGCCGATCCACCGCGCTACACGCTGACCGTTGGTCACGACCGTGTCGTCCTCGGGATCGTGCTTGGCGACGAACGGCAGCTTCGGTTTGAACAGAGCCTTGCCGAAGGCTCCGAGCAACGCGGGCATCAAGGTGAGCGCCACCAGTACCGCGAACGCCGCCGCGATTGCGCCGCCGATTCCCATGAAGGTCAAGAACTTGACGCCGACGATGCTCAAGCCGCTCAGCGCGATGATGACGGTCAGACCGGCGAACACGACGGCCGATCCGGCGGTGCCGAGCGCACGACCTGCCGCTTCCTCAGGTGAGGAGGCAACCGTGAGCTCATGTTTGTATCTCGACACGATGAACAGCGCGTAGTCGATGGACAGGGCTATACCGATCATCGACGCGAGGAACGTCGTGAAGGTGGGAATCGAGATGATCGATGTTCCCGCCATGATCAGCATGGTTGCGGCACCCAAACCGACCACTGCGGTGATGAGCGGGATGAACGGTGCGACGAGGGCGCCGAAGGCGATGATCATGACGATCAGCGCGACACCCATACCCATCAGTTCGGCCGAACCGCCGGGTGCTGCGTTCTCCTGTGCGATCGAGCCGCTGAGCTCGACCGTGAGGCCGGCGTTGCGTGCGTCGTCTGCGATGTCGTACGCCTTCTCGCGGTCTTCAGGGGTGATGTCCTGGAATTTCGCGATCGTGAACTTCACGCCCAACGTGGCTACGGTGTCCGGCTTTTCGGTGTTGAGGACGTTGAGCGGTGCACCACTGCAGTCGGCTCTGAACTGTTCCGCCGAGCGATCTGCGGTGAGACACGTTGCGCCATCACTGGTTTCGAGCTTGCCGGCCGTGGTTATCGGGCTCTCGATCTGCTTCTCGTGATCGACGATGTCGAGGCCGTTGAGTTTCTCGACCAGTGCGTTGATTGTCGCTTCGTTGTTGGGGTCCGTCAGCTTCTGCCCATCGGGAGCGGCGATGACGTAGGTCCCCGTGACCGCATCGAAATCGAACGCGTCCGAGGCGCCGGGGAAGTGCTTGTCCAAGATCTCCGTTGCCCTCTCGGAGGGCAGGTTGGGCATGGTGAAGTCGTCTTCCATCGGCTGCGAAATCGCGGACGACAGGACGCCGAGGCCGATGAGCAACACCAGCCAGATGGGCAAGACAAGCCATTTTCGGCGGAACGCAAACTTCCCCCACCGATACAAGTAAACGGACACGATTTTCTCCTCGATGGCACGTGCGGATGTAGGGCACGAAATCGCACAGAGTCGAGCTCCCCCTCCGAAACTGCGTGCTCCTACCGTTCGGTAGGTACGCTACCTACCGCACGGCAGGTAGACAATCGAGTTTTCTGAGTCGAACCTGTGAGAATCGCAATAGGAAGCTGTCGACCAATGAAGGTCCGGGACACAAAGGGGTCCATCCGCACGACCGCGATACGTCTGATTGCGGCCAAGGGTTTCGATCAGACGAGCTTGCGTGAAGTCGCGGACGAAGTCGGCATAACCAAAGCGTCGTTGTACTACCACTACGCATCCAAGGCGGATCTGCTCGCCGAGATCGTCGCGCCGATCTTCGACGAGATGCGGCTCATTGCAGTAGATCTGGAGGAAACGCCCTATGGCGCGCAGGCTGTCGAGGAGCTGTTGGGCCGCTACGTCGCCAGCCTGGTTCGGCAGCGTGACGTCGGCGTTCTTTTCGTCCGCGACGCCGTTGCCATCATCAATGCCGTCGGGGATCGGTTTCCCGAGTTGATGCAGATCAACGAGCGGATGCGCGAATGGCTCGCCGGACCGAACCCTTCGGTCGAGTTGCAACTTCGTGCGGCCGCCACGCTCGAAGTACTCGGTGTCGCGCTGACTGCCAACGAGCTGGTACCCGATGCGACGGTCGAGGACATCGAACGGGTGCTGTTGGGTGTCGCGTTGTCGGTTCTCAACGGCGCGCCCGCCTAAACTGACGCCACCTAGGAGCAGGGGAGGACTGTCGGCGTGCACATCACCGCGAGGGTGGACTACGCCGTGCGCACGTTGCTGGAGTTGGCGCACGCTCCGGAGAGCCCGACCAAGGCCGACGGACTCGCGCTCGCGCAATCGATCCCTTCCAAATTGCTCGAAACGATTCTCGCCGAGCTGCGCCGCAGCGGACTCGTAGCCAGTCGGCGTGGTCCCGACGGTGGGTATTGGCTCGCGCGGCCGGCAGCGGAGATCAGTATCGCTGACGTAATCCGCGCCGTCGAGGGTCCGCTTGCGTCGGTCCGCGGCGAGCGACCCGAAGATGTGCAGTACGCAGGGCGCGCCGAGCCGCTGCAGCGCGTGTGGATCGCGGTCCGCGTGAATCTGCGAGCGGTACTCGAGCGGGTGAGTATCGCCGATGTCGCGATGGACGAGCTGCCCGACTTCATTGCCCAGCTCACCGCGGACCCACAGGCATGGCAGCGCCGCGAGACCGTCAGTCCAAGCGTCGATCCGTAGGCGCGAGCGGGCCCGCCATGCGCGGACCTGCGAGTTTTCGTTCCATGCGGCCAAGTCCGGTGCGTAGCGGCTGGGCCAGGTATTCGCCGAGTACGACGCCTGCTGCCAGTGCCAAGCCGATGCCGATCGCGGTCATGATCGACGAAGTGTTGCCTCCCGGTTCGACACCGAGTTCGTAGAGTCCGCGATACAACGCGAGACCTGGGAGCAGGGGGGTAAGTCCCGATACGGCCACCACCAGCGGTGTCACCTTGATACGGCGCGCAATGACGCCGCCGCCGAGGCCGACGAGCGTGGCTGCGACCGCCGACGAGCCGACCGCACCCAGATCCGTGAGGTTCAACGCGCCGTACACGGCACCACCGATTCCGCCGGCAATGCCCGCAACCGCCATCGCTCGGATCGTCGAATACGACGCAAGTGCGAAGCAGGCGGCCGCTCCGATGCTGCCGAGGACGATGACCGGCAACTGCTGCGGCGTCGAGTCGACGACCTCCGGTAGCGGCGTCCGGGGCAAGCCGAGCAGTACGGCAGATTTCAGCGCGAGGACGACGCCCGCGATCAGGCCCGCGGTCATCAGCACGGTCTCCATCGTCCGACCGGCGGCAGTGACGTAGTAGCCCGTGATCGCGTCCTGCACCGCGGACACTGTCGAAAGTCCGGACAGCAGCACCGTGACCGCAGCGGCTACGACCAGCGTCGGTTTGTCGGTCGTCAGCAGACTGCTGCTCACAACGGCCATCGCTGTCAGCGTCGCGACCAGACCGCCGATGACCTGCTGGAAGAAGAACGGCAGCGCAAAGCTGTTGAGCAAACGACCTATCCGGTCGACCACCGCGCTGATCACCATCGCGACGATCGCGATGTCCCAACCACCGCCGAGGATCAAGGTGATGAACGCGGCAAGACCGCCCCAGGCGATTGTTGCGACCCAGCGCGGATACGGGTGACCGACCTCGGTGATTTTCTGCAACTCGATCTGTGCGGCGTCGGCACCGATGCTGCCTCGCACGATCTTCCGGATCAGCACCTCGGTCGCGGTGAGCCGGGTGTAGTCCAGGCTGCGGGACCTGACGACGCGTAATGCGGTGACGGGAGCCATCGTCGTTCCGCGATGGCAGGTGACGGTGATCGACGTGAAGATCACGTCGACCTCGCAGTGCGGCAATCCGAGTGCGGAGGTGAGCGCGAGGATTGTTGCCGTCACGTCCGAGGCACCCGCCCCGCTCGACATCTGGACTTCGCCGATTCTCAGGGAGAGGTCGAGCACGAAGTTGACCGTGGAGTCGTCGGGAAGTTGTGGGCCTATTACGTCGGTGGTGTCGGGGTCGGTCGGCGAGGGCGCCGTCGGGTGCCACGCGCGGCGGCGGAGCAGGTTCGTTCGTCGGACGCGATTGGAAGTAGTTCCGGTGTCGTCGACGGCCCGAGTGTCGAGCAGGTGCCAGCGATGACGCGAGTTGGTCGTCGCTACTCGTTTGTTGCTTTTCACGCTCTTACATCACCTCCACGTTCTGTTCAGGGTGCCTGGTTTCTAGTGACGGCGGACACATTCGGGCACGTCATGTAGTGGATCACACAAATATTGCACCGCTCTGCAAACTTGCACGATTCTGCAAGTTCCGTACAGTTAGTCGCATGACCAGTTCAACCGGACTTCGAGACCGCAAGAAGGCTGCGACCCGAGCAGCACTCAGTGCGGCCGCCGTCCGTCTTTCACGTCTGCATGGTCTCGACGCTGTGACCGCAGAAGCCATCGCCGCTGAAGCCGATGTATCCACCCGCACCTTCCACAACTACTTCCCTTCGAAAGAGGACGCAATCCTCTATCAAGCGGAGTCCTCGGTGCAGGAGTGGGTCGACGACCTCCGCGCGCGCCCTGTTCACGAGCCGATCTGGGATTCCCTCGAAGCTCTGGCGATCGCGTATGTCAGTGACGACAGCCGCGATCTCGAGGATTTGAGCGTCGTTTCTCGGCTCGTCGAGCAGTCACCTGCATTGATGGCCAGGACGGTGCAAATGCACAACACGGTGTCGCGGTTGTTCGGCGAAGCCATCGCCGAACGCACAGGCACCGACATCGACTCCGATCTTTATCCGAACCTGCTGCAGGTTGCAGTCGGGGGAGCGATGAAGACCGTGATCGAACTCTCCATATGTGAAAACGCCGGCGGCCGGACGCCGAAGCAACTGGTGTCCGAAGCATTCGCGCTCCTTCGCGCAGGGCTACCGCAGCCCACTCACAACTGACGACCGACAACTTTCACGAGGAGAATCGTGGCTACCTATCTGTATCGAATCGGTAAGTTCGCCTACCGAAGAAAAGGCGTAGTGCTCGCCGCCTGGCTGGCACTTCTCGTACTTGCCGGAGTCGGCGCGGCCACGCTGTCCGGGCCGACGAGCGAATCGTTCTCGATCCCGGGCACCGAGGCGCAAAAGGCCCAGGACCTGATGGCCGAGCGCTTCCCTGATCGCGCCGACGATCCGATGAACTCGCTGAGCGCGCGGTATGTGATCCAGGCTCCCGCAGGGCAGACGCTCGAGTCGCCGCAGAATCAAGCGGCGATGGACGCGATGATCGCCAAGGTCCGCGAGATTCCGGACGTAAAGGCTGGTGCCGAGCAGGTATCCAATCCTGTTGTTGCCGAGCAGAACATGACCCAGATGGCGCTCGATCAAGCGGCAAAGGACGGATCGTCGCCGGATCAGGCGCTCGCCAATGCCAAGGCAGTGTCGTCGCTGAGTCCCGACAAGACCGTCGGCTACTTCGAAGTTCCGTTCAACGGTGGCATGAGTGACGTCACGCCGGAACTGCGCCAAGAGATCGGTGACGCGGCCCAGATCGGCCGGGATGCCGGCCTCACCGTCGAGGTCAGTGGCAATGCCGCCACCGAGCAGACGATGCCGGGTGGAGCCGCCGAACTGGTCGGCATCGGCGTCGCAGCCGTTGTCTTGATGATCACGTTCGGTTCGCTCGTCGCCGCTGGTCTGCCCTTGATCACCGCGATCATCGGTATCGCCATCGGCAGCCTGGGCATCACCATCGCGACGGGGTTCATGGATCTCAGCTCGATGACGCCCACATTGGCGATCATGATCGGTCTCGCTGTCGCGATCGACTATTCGTTGTTCATCGTCAGCCGCTACAGACATGAGCTGGAGGAAACCGACGACCGCGCGGAAGCAGCAGGTAAAGCGGTCGGTACCGCCGGGTCGGCCGTGGTGTTCGCCGGCCTGACCGTCATCATCGCGTTGGTCGCTCTCCGCGTCGTCGGGATTCCGTTCCTGTCGGACATGGGTGCAGCTGCGGCATTCACCGTGCTGATTGCTGTACTGATCGCGCTGACGTTGCTGCCGGCCCTGCTTGGACTGTTCGGCCGCAAGGCGTTCGCCGGTGGGATTCCGTTCCTGAAGTCGCGTACAGGCGACGGCGATTCTGCGAAGCCGAACAGGGCTGTCCGCTACGCACGATTCGTGACGAAGGCTCCGGCGCTGACGCTGGGTGCTGGCATTCTGTTGCTCGGCTTGCTCGCGATCCCTGCGACCAACCTCGCGCTGTCGCTGCCGAACGAAGGCACTGCTGATCCGACGACGAGTGCACGTAAGGCCTACGACCTCGTCGGCGAGAGTTTCGGACCTGGCAAGAACGGTCCACTGCTGGTGGTCGTCGACGCCAAGGACGCGAGAGTCCCAGCAACGGATGCCTTCGCCGATGTCGTCCGGACCATCGAGGCGCAGTCGGATGTGTCGAACGCGCAGATCGTCGGCGTCAACCAGGCCGGCGACACAGCGCAGATTCTCGTCACGCCCGAAAGTTCACCGAGCAGCGACGCGACGAAGGACCTCGTCCAGAATCTTCGTGGCGCGGAATCGGAACTGCAGTCGAGCACGGGTGCGAGCTATGGCATCACGGGTCAGACCGCGTTGGAGAACGACATCTCGGACCGACTGCAGAGTGCGCTCATCCCGTATCTGGCAGTGGTCGTCGGCCTCGCGTTCGTACTGCTGATGCTGGTGTTCAGGTCGATCCTCGTACCGCTGACCGCCACGCTGGGCTTCTTGTTGAGCGTTGCCGCGACCTTCGGTGCGACGGTCGCCATCTTCCAGGAAGGCTGGCTCGGGCTGATCTCGAATCCGCAGCCGATCGTCAGCTTCATGCCCGTCTTCCTCATAGGCGTGGTGTTCGGTCTTGCCATGGACTACCAGGTGTTCCTGGTCAGCCGGATGCGTGAGGAATACATGAAGGGTGCGAGCGCCAAGGAGGCTGTGGTCGCCGGGTTCAATCACGGTGCCCGCGTTGTCACCGCTGCGGCGATCATCATGATGTCGGTTTTCGCGGCCTTCATGGCAGAACCCGATTCGTTCATCAAGGCAATGGGCTTCGCGCTTGCCGCGGCTGTCTTCTTCGACGCCTTCATCGTCCGGATGGTCATCATTCCGTCGGTCATGGCACTGCTCGGAGATGCGGCCTGGTGGCTGCCCAAGTGGCTCGATCGAATTCTGCCGAACGTCGATATCGAGGGGCAGAAGCTCGAGCTCGCTACTGCGGACGACCTGCGGAAGGATCTGCAGCCAGTCAGCTGAGTCCAGAAAATCGACGGGCCCATCGGTCGGATGCCGAAGCAAATGAGACCTTGCTTCCAATTCCGGCAGATGGGCCCGTTGTCGTTTGCGTTGGAAAGTTGTTCAATTCCGATAGTTGGATCGATTTCGCATCGTCGGGGTCTCCAAATGGGAAGTCAACGACCGGTGAAATGGGTCCGTTTCGGATTGTGTTGCGGCACTTGATGTTCCCGAGTGGCGCGGGATGTGCCAATATGTCGCCGCGTTCTCCTTGTCCTCTGATCCGCCCGCTCGGTCCATGCCGTGGGTGATCTCGACTAGGCGACGCGCCCAAATCACTTTTGGTGCGACACGCCGGATGCGTAATTTTTGCTGGACTCACACCGATGGAGTGGCTGTGAGCACCGTCATACTGCTAACGTTCCGCACCGGGCCGGGGAAGAAGGATGTGCCCTCATGGCTCTAAGACGCAGAACGCGTCGTGGTCTAGGCGCTGTTTCGATTCCGACCGGTCTGATCTTGGGTGGCTACACCGCCCTCGCAGGTTCGGTTGCTTCAGCAGCGCCCTTCACCTCCACAGTGACCGGTGGATCGACGGGCACCGTCACGCCTATTTTTACGACGGGAACGATCACCGGCTCGTCGACTGGCAGTTCCACTGTCGGCAGTGCAACAGGCGCGAGCACCACGGGTAGCACCCTCGGCTCGGCAACGGGCGCATCGTCCGGCATAACGTCCGGGACCGTCACCGGTGTCTCTTCCGGAAGCGTGACCGGCGCAACCACAGGTTTGACGACTGGCGCGACGACCGGATCGGTGACCTCGTCCACGACCGGTGCGGCGACCGGACTCACGACAGGCGACACAACGGGTGTGACGACCGGCGCGGTTACGGGTACGACAACTGGCGCGGTTACGGGTACGACAACTGGCGCGGCCACGGGCCTTGCGACAGGAGATACCACCACCGGTCTGCCGACCGGGACCGTCACAGGAACGACAACAGGCGCGGTCACGGGGATTACAACAGGTGACACAACGGGTTTGACGACTGGCTCGGTTACGGGGGCAACGACGGGTGTGACATCCGGCGCGGTGACCGGTGCAACCACAGGCGTGACGACGGGGTCGGTAACTGGCGCAACGACGGGAGTCACGTCCGGGACGATCACCGGGACGACAACCGGAGTGACCACCGAGGCGGCCACAGGTCTTTCTACGGGTTCGGTGACATCGTCGACTTCCGGCGGCTGGATCACGTCAGGTTTCACTACCGGCGCAGCAACGGGTAGCGCGACTGGAACTACTACCGGCACAACTACAGGTGGCGTGACCGGCACGACGACTGGCTCGACCACAGGCATAACTACTGCGGGTGCCACAGGTACTACGACGGGTGCGACAACAGGTGCCACGACTGCAGGTGCGACGGGCATAACAACGGGTGCGGCCACAGGCATCACCACAGGCAGCGTCACCGGAATTACCACGGGTGCAGCGAGTGGTTCCGCGACTGGCATTTCGACGGGTTCAACGTTGAGCGCAGCCACCGGCGTCACGAGCGGGTTCACATCGGGAAGCGTCACGGGCATACCGACGACAGGCACTACGGGCTTCACAACCGGAACGGTCACCGGAATCAGCACCGGCGGGGACGACGGGTTCGACCTCCAGCACTTCCATGAGCGCAGCGACGGGCGTGACGTCGGGCTTCACGACGGGCATCCCGACCACGGGTACAGCCACCGCTAGCGGTTCCGCGACGGGCATCACGTCGGCGACAGGCTCGGTCACGGGCATTACCTCCGGCACCGTCGCCAGCTCGGTCACCGGAATAACCACAGGCACGGGGATCACGACCGGCACGGGGATCACGACCGGCACGATTACTGGCACCGGAATTACGTCGGCGACAGGCTCAGCGGCCGGCATCACGACCGGCGCCGTGACTGGCATTCCGACTGCTACTGGGATTACTACCGGGACGATCACCGGCATTCCGACGGTGACGGGTGCGGTGACCGGGGGCCCGACGGTGACGGGCGCGGTAACCGGGATTACGACCGGCACGATCACCGGTGTTCCGACTGTGACAGGTATCCCGACCACAGGTTCGGTCACCGGAACGGTGACGGGAATTCCGACCTCGGGCGCCGTGACTGGCATTCCGACGGTGACGGGTATCCCGAGCTCGGGCACGGTGACGGGAACGGTGACCGGTGTTCCGACGACTGGTTCGGTGACTGGTATTACGACGGGAACGATTACCGGCATTCCGACTGTGACCGGCGTTCCGACGGTGACGGGTATTCCGACCACGGGCACGGTGACCGGGACGGTGACTGGTATTCCGACGGTGACGGGTATCCCGACCACGGGTATTCCGACAGTCACGGGAACGGTGACCGGTATCCCGACAGTGACTGGTATCCCGACCACGGGTATTCCGACGGTGACGGGCACGGTGACGGGCATCCCAACGGTGACGGGCATCCCGACGACGGGTATCCCGACCGTGACGGGCACGGTGACGGGTATCCCGACAGTGACCGGTATTCCGACGGTGACGGGTATCCCGACGACTGGCATTCCGACGGTGACGGGAACGGTGACTGGTATTCCGACGGTGACGGGCATCCCGACCACGGGCATTCCGACAGTGACGGGCACGGTGACCGGCATCCCAACGGTGACCGGTATCCCGACCACGGGTATCCCGACAGTGACCGGAACGGTCACGGGCATTCCGACAGTGACCGGTGTCCCGACCACGGGTATTCCGACCACGGGCATTCCGACAGTGACGGGAACGGTGACCGGTATTCCGACGACTGGCTTGCCGACGACTGGCTTGCCGACGACTGGCTTGCCGACGACGGGTCTGCCGACGACGGGTCTGCCGACAACAGGCTTCCCGACAACCGGGTTCCCGACGACCGGCACTCCGACTGGCGTGGCTACTGGGCCGACAACGGGTCTCCCCACGACAGGTCTGCCGACAACAGGCTTCCCGACAACGGGCTTCCCGACAACAGGCTTCCCGACAACCGGGTTCCCGACGACCGGCACTCCGACCGGCGTGGCTACCGGACCGACAACGGGCCTGCCGACGACGGGTCTGCCGACAACAGGTGCCCCGACCGGTCTGGCTACCGGACCGACAACGGGCTTCCCGACCGGCCCGACGGGTGTGACGGTTGGCGGTCCTACCGGGACGACGTTGGTAAGTGCTCCGACAGGCGGTGCGACCAGCTTCGGCCAGTCGACCGGTGTTCCGGAATTGGCTGGTCGAGTTCAGGCGGGCCCGGAGAACTTCGCCGGCTTCTTGCCGACGACGGGCGCGAAACTTGTTTCGCTGATGGTGATTTCCGGTTTGGCGATTGTCTTCGGAAGTCTGTTCATGGTGGTTGGACGACGCAAGTCGCAGGGTAAGCGGGTCTGAAACGTGGCTGAAGAGAAGAACATGCGGACGAATCTTGCGACTTTGCAGGAGCGGCTGGAGCGCACCGTTTTCGGTGAGGCAGTGATCAGCGCGATGGTGGTGACGGCAATACTCGTCGCAGTCGTGTGGGCGATGCCCGAGTCCACGATCCGTAGGGCTGTGCTTCCGCCGTTGGCGCCTATCGCGATAGGCGTTGGGCTGGATCAGAATTGGCGCGTGTTCGCGCCGGATCCGCCACGGCGTCTGGACACGATCGAGGTCCACGTGTTTATGCCTGACGGCTCGGATCGGGTGTGGACGTTGCCACACGGAGATCCGGTCATCGGGCAGTACTCGTGGTATCGCTGGCAGAAGTTGAAGGAGAACCTGCTGACGAACCTCCAGGTCACCGATCAGGCTGTGCAACTGTTGAATCCGGAGTTGTGGACCAATTTCGTGCACTGGGTTGCGAAGGAGATGGCTGGCTCGGAACAGCCGGCGCGTGCGCAGGTTCTGTTGCAGATGGAGGCTCTGATTCCTCCTGGGTCGACAGCGCCCCCGCAGATAGCTCAGCGCATCGTTTACGACGAGTTCTTCGAGGTCAAGCCATGACGACAACGACCAAATCCCGGTTCTCCTGGGTGTCCGCGGGCGTCGAGGCATGGCGGAAGTTCTGGTTCGAGCCGCAGTCGGCGGCGACTCTCGGCTTCATCCGCATCGCGTACGGCGTGCTGGCGATCGCGTGGACCGTGTCCCTGCTGCCGGACCTGCATGTCCTGTTCGGCGAATCGGGTGTGCAGCCAAAGGCAGCTCCCGGTGATTATCAGTGGAGTGTCCTCAACATCTGGTCGGGCGACATCGCTGTATGGGCCGTCTGGGGAACCTTGATGGTCGGATCGATTGCGCTGACGCTCGGTTGGCACAGTCGGTTCGCGGCCCTGCTTGTGTTCGTCTGCATGGTTTCCTTCCAACGTCGGGACATCTACGTGTTCAACTCCGGTGATGTGCTCGTTCGGATGGAAGCGCTGATGCTGGCACTCGCTCCGTGTGGTGCGGCATTGTCATTGGATCGACGACGAACCGCCGGCTCGTTCTGGTCGGCACAGTTGCGGGCGCCGTGGGTAATTCGTTTGATGCAGGTGCAGTTGTCGTTGATCTACTTGGTCACCGTGCACGGCAAGGTTGCAGGAACGACGTGGAACGACGGCACTGCTGTCGCGTACGCGCTGCAGTTGCGAGATTTGCAGAATTTCGCTGCGCCGGAATGGCTTTGGACGAGTCCGTTCTTCATGAACGTCGCAACCTGGGGCACGTTGCTCGTCGAGTTGGCGTTGGGTGTGTTCGTTTGGAACAGGCGTTTGCGTCCGTATGTGCTGATCGCTGGCGTCGTCATGCACCTGATGATCCTGACGAGTCTCGCTGTCGCCTTCTTCAGCTTTGCGATGTTCATTCTGTATCTGTCGTTCGTGTCACCGGAGACGGCTATGCGGTGGGCCGAAAACTTGAGTGGCCGTGCGCTTCGCGACCGTAGCCGCAAGGTGGTCGGCGTTCTGGGGCGAGAAGGTAAGGCCGCAGCCGAACCTGTTGCCGCGGTAGAGCCGAGTAGCACCGATGAGGCTGACGAGCCGGCGCGAAGTCGGCATCGTCGTGAACTAGCCGAGGCGGAATCGGCACGGCTGCAGGAGAAGTCGTCACGACGGTCACGCCGCCGGGCAAAGACGACCGATCCCGAGCCTGTGGATTACTACGCCGACGCACCAGAGGCATTTACGCCACCGGAAGCGATCGAGCCGAATCCGCCCGGTCAGCGGCGTTTCGACGCCTTCTCGAGGGACTGATTCGATTACCGAGTCGTACGTGCAGCCGCGATCGTCGCGGGAGCGCTGGTCTGACCACGGTCGTCTGGTGGCGAGGGGTCTAGGTCAGACCCTGCTCACGGTCGGCGTCGTTGTCCTGCTGTTCGCGGTGTACCAGGTGTGGTTCACGGGTGTGATGAACAGCTATCGGCAGTCGCAGTTGACGAACGCTCTGACCGAGCAGTGGGACAGTGGCGCCGATCCTCTCGCGGGGGATTCGGGTTCGCTTCCGACTCCGCCCATCGGTTCCGGCGTTGCGTTGATTCGAATCCCTGCGCTGGGCAGTGACTATGTGAAAGTGATCGTCGAAGGTACGACGCAGGACGCGTTGACCGATGGTCCTGGGCATTACGTTGGTAGTGCTCGTCCAGGTGAGGTCGGAAACTTCGCCGTTGCCGGGCATCGGGGCGGGTACGGCTCACCGTTCGACGATCTGGACAAACTCGTTGCCGGCGACGCGATCGTGATCGAGACGCGCTCCGACTATTTCGTCTATCGGGTCCTCGGTGATCGAGCGACGGGCGATCCAACGGTTCGCGATCAGGAGGGCCTGCCAGGTAGGGAGGTTGTCGACGCATCGCGGATCGATGTCGTCCTCCCCGTGCCATCGCGTCCGGGCGAGCTACCGACGAGGCGATTGCTCACTTTGACCACGTGCCAGGAAAGATACTTCACTCTCGATCGAATGATCATTCACGCTGAAATGGTCGGTGATCCGCGACCCAAGGCGAATGGATTGCCGGAAGAGTTGAGGTGATCGAATAATGTACGGATGGATTTGGCGAAAGTTGCCCGGAGGGACGTTCGCAAAACTGGTCGGTTGTCTGGTTTTGTTTGCGCTGACGGTTGCAGTACTGTTCCTGCTCGTATTTCCTGCAGTCGAACCGTTGCTGCCGTTCGATAATATAACTGTCAACAGTTGAGGCCGCCGACCTAAGTCATCGTGTCAGGCGAAGAATCCGCCCATCGTCGGCGTCAGAGCGCACGTTATTCCGTTGACGTATGACAATGAACCGTACAGCGTCCCGACGATTCGTCCGGTACCCGATTTGACGGTCTTGGACAATTGCGGCACATCGCCGATCACGTCGTCGAGCGTTTCGAGGCCGCCGATGTTGGTGTCGACGTTGAGCCACGCGAACTTGAGGTCCGAGTGCGCGGGCAGCACAGGAATGGTTGGCGTTGCGTAGACCTTGGCTTCGCCCACCGGAACTTCGGGCACGGCCGTCGGTCCGGGGTGAACCCATGCTCTCGTCATTGCGACGGGGGTGATTCCACCGCCGCAGCCGCCACCGAATGTAGGCGCTGCCTGCGGAAATGGCTGCGGGACATTCGTTGCAGGCGAGAACGATCCCGTGCTCGGACCTGCGAAGTGCAGTAGATCCTCGGCAATGGCAACCGCTTCCGGCGAATCGGCCGCTGCGATTGCCATGAGGTCGCCCGACGTCGGAGCCGCTGGTTCGGCTGAGGCGGCACCCGTGGTGGCGAACGTCAACGCTGCGATGGTCGCGACGAGTGCTGGTCCCCAGCTGCCGATGCGGTGTGTCCTCATTGTGCGCTCCTCCGGAAACGAGCAGGCCAACCCGCCCTCGTGCATGCCTGAATCGGAACTATCGAAAGACTGCACCACAGCCACCGGGCGCAGTCAACTCATTGTTCAACTATCGCGAAGATTACTGAAGACTTCGCGCGAGCCAATCTTCTCCGATCGCAAACAATGGATTAGGAGAGAGGTATTCGTAGCCGAATTACGTCCGGATGAGTGACTATTTTGATCGTTATGTAGCCGTTATGAACGGCTCTCGATGGTGACGCACGAACAATGCTGACAAGGCAACTGACGCGCAAGCGACGCGCACTCTCGGACTGTGCTCCGGTAAATCGAAGAATGCGAAAGGTTGTGAGGCATCCAGGGTTGCCATGGCAACGAATGTGACAAGATAAGACCCTGCGGGCATTGGTCGGAGCTGACAGGGATCGATTGCCAACACTGAATAGGGGGAGTTCGTTGATTACTGGACGTGCGCCCATCCCGTCGGATGCGTTCCCACTGTCGTCCGCGCAGCGCCGTATGTGGTTCGCGCAGCAGCTCGCCCCTGAGGTACCCATCTGCATCGCTCAGTACGTCGACCTGTACGGCGATTTGGACTTCGAGCGGCTCCGTCGGATCACGTTCGAGGTCGCTCACGAGTTCGGGTCGCCCTTCCTGCGGGTGGTCGAGGTCGACGGCGAGCCGTACCAATACGTGGACCATGACGCGAAGGATCGGATCCTCCTCCACGACTTCCGTGACGAAGCAGATCCGATGGCAGCAGCACGGAAGTGGATCGACGACGACTACCTGAAGCCCGTCGACTTCGAGCGTGACCTCCTCATTCTGAATACGGTTCTCCGCGTCGGCGAGCGCCACTACCTCTGGTACAGCCGGATTCACCACATCGCACTCGACGGCTTCGGTGCGGTGACGATGCTGAACAGAATCGCGGGCCAGTACACCGCCGAGGTCGAGCAGACCGAGCTCAAGGTTGCACCCGCAGCCGACCTCCGCACGCTGTACGACCTGGACCTGGAGTACCGCTCGTCGAGTCGTTTCGAGAAGGACAGGACCTACTGGGCGGGCCGGGTCGAGGGGCTCGAAGACGGTTCGACGCTTGCCCGACGAGTCGGCGAGCCGACCGCACACGTGAGTTTGGAAAGTGCGGCGTTGCCCGACGACGTCGTAACCCGACTCGAATCCAGCGACTCGTCCGCCGCCGTCGTTGTCGCCGCCTTCGCCACCTACCTGTCGAGGTTGACGGGTAAGCAGAGTGTGCTGATCAACCTGCCGGTGCTTGCCCGCGGAACCGCGCTGCTGCGACGCTCCGGCGGAATGCTCGTCAACATGGCTCCGCTGAACATCAGCGTCGAGCCGGACGACACCGTTGCCGAATTGGTCGCACGCGTGCAGCTCGAACTGACCGGTGCTCTACGGCATCAGAAATGCAGCCTCGAAGACATTCGCCGCGACGCCGGCGTCCGTATCGGTGAGCGCCGTTTCACCGGGCCGATGATCAACGTGATGCTTTTCCATCAAGAGGTGCGACTCGGCGACGTCGTCGGCGAGTACAACATCGTCACCTCGGGACCCGTCGACGACCTGCTTGTCAACGTCTACCAAAGTGGTACCCCCTCCAAGACGTTCATCGACTTTCGTGCCAACCCCAATTCCTACGACGACGACGAGCTGCGTACGCATCACCGTGCATTCGTCGAGTTGTTCCACGAATTCGTCGAAGCGGATACCGCTACATCCCTGGCGACGATCCATCGCGCAACCGCCGAGACCGGGGACCTGCTTCGGCGGGACAACGATCGCCTCGCCTTCTGGAGGCGCGAACTCGCCGGTGCTCCGGAGTTGCTGGAGCTGCCCGCAGACAGGGCGCGACCGGTCAGCCAGTCGCACGACATCGGCTACACCGACGCCGACATTCCCGGCAAGGTCGGCTACGCCTTGTCCCGACTCGCAGACGACTGCGAGACAACGGTTTCCGCAGTAGTTCGCGCGGCACTCGCGCTGCTGCTGGCACGGTTGTCGGGCACATCCGACATCGCCATTGCACTGCGCCCGAACGAACCGTCGTCGAACCCGGTGGTGTCACGGACGCTGATCGAGGCGGCGGAACCCTTCTCCGATTTGCTGGGCCGAGTCGATGCCGCGGGAGCCGTCGCCGCGGCACACGGCGGAGTGCCGGTCGACGATCTGCTCACCGAACTCGGCGTCGCGCGTAACGAGGCTTTCGCGCCCTTCGCACAGGTGTTGCTCGAAGTGTTCGACGACGCAGGAGTCGAGCCGGTCGAGCATCGAGACCACTTCGACCTGCAGGTGGCCGTGTTCGAGAGCCGTTGCGCGCACTGCAGCGCCGAAAGCCTGAAGGTGCAGGCGCGGTACGCAACCGACCTGTTCGACGAGACGACGGTCAGCGCGCTGCTGCAGCGGTTGGTTCGAGTTCTCGGTGTCGTGACGTCGCAGCCCAAGGTCGCCGTCGGCGACATTGCGGTAGTGACCATCGAAGAGTCGGAAGCGCTCGTCCCCGCCTACCGCCCCGCAGTGGAGTCGGAATTCCTGCCGACGATCCTCTCCGCCGCAGCCCGCTTGATTCCGGAATCGATCGCAATCGAGTACGGCGATCGCACGGTGTCCTACAGCAAGCTCGACGAGTGGTCCTCGCGTCTGGCGCGCGTCCTGATCGCAGCCGGAATCGGACCGGAAACATATGTGGCGCTGGCACTTCCGCGCTCGATCGAATCGGTTGTCGCGGTCTGGGCGGTCGCCAAGTCGGGTGCCGCCTTCGTCCCTGTCGATCCGAACTATCCACGCACGCGCATCGACTACATGATCGAAGACTGTGGTGCCGCAGTCGGTCTGACGGTCTCGCGGCACGTCGCTGCGCTCCCGACGTCGACGAAGTGGCTGTTGCTCGACGATCCACAGGTCGCGGACGGCATGGCCAACGGGCCTGTGACGGACGCGGAACGCTGCCGACCGCTACGACTCGAAAATCCTGCCTATCTGATCTACACCTCGGGCTCGACCGGACTGCCCAAGGGCGTTGCCACTGCACACGCGTCGATCGCGAACATCGTTGCCGAACAGCGTGTCCGAGTTCATCCGACCGGTATGTCACGGGTTTCCGCGTTTTCGTCGACGAGTTTCGACGCCAGCATCTTCGAGCAGTTGCTCGCGTTCGGCAGCGGCTCCCGGCTCGTCATCATTCCGCCCTCGGTATACGGCGGCGACGAACTGCGAAACGTGTTGCGGACCAAGCGAGTAACCCACGCCTTCTTCCCACCTGCAGCATTGGGTTCCCTCGATCCCGCAGGGCTCGAAGCGCTCGAAGTGATCACCGTCGCAGGCGAGGCGTGCCCGCCGGAACTTGCAGCACGTTGGGCGCCCGGCCGCCGGCTGTACAACGCGTACGGTCCGACCGAGACGACCATTGTGGTCAACATCAGCGACCCGCTGGTCGAAGGCGAGACGATCAATATCGGCTCGATTCTGCCGGGTGTCCGCGAAG
The DNA here is from genome assembly GCF_043944905.1 of Antrihabitans spumae. Lineage (NCBI taxonomy): Bacteria > Bacillati > Actinomycetota > Actinomycetes > Mycobacteriales > Nocardiaceae > Antrihabitans > Antrihabitans spumae. The sequence continues at coordinate 21,619 of NZ_JBIMSN010000071.1, read as the reverse complement.
TTGTGTTGGACGACAAGTTGCGGCCAGTTCCCGTCGGCGCGGTCGGCGAGTTGTACATCGCAGGTCGCGGCGTCGCCCGTGGCTACCACGGCCGTGCAGGGCTGACCGCGACGCGATTTATGGCAGATCCGTACGGTGAGCCGGGCGATCGTATGTATCGCACAGGCGATCTTGTTCGTTGGATCGGTCCGGTGTCGGCGCCCAAGATCGAATACGTCGGCCGCTCCGACTTCCAGGTGAAGGTTCGCGGATTCCGCATCGAACTCGGCGAGATCGATGCAGCGTTGACGGCACATCCCGCAGTGTCGTTCGCCGTCACGGCCGGCCACGCCGCGCCGTCGGGTGAGACTGTGCTCGTTGCGTACGTCGTTGCCGAAAACGGTGCGACGATCGCCTCGGACGGGCTCAAAGCCTTTGCAGGTGAACGGCTCCCGTCCTACATGGTTCCGCAGACGATCATCGTGCTCGACAAGATTCCGCTGACGCCTGTCGGAAAACTCGATCGCGCAGCGTTGCCAACCCCCGACTTCACTGCGAACGCCGACACGTATCGCGAGCCGACCACGGCAGCCGAACAGGTTGTCGTCGAGATCTTCGCCGAACTTCTCGGCCTGGAGCGGGTCGGCGTGGACGACGGCTTCTTCGACCTCGGTGGCAACTCGTTGGTCGCGTCGCGGGTGATCGCGCGCATCAACGCTGCGCTCGGCACCAACGCCGGTGTGCGCGAACTGTTCGACGCGCCGACCGCGGCCTTGCTCGCCGATCGGGTGCAGCAGTCGAGCGGTCCGGCGCGGCCGGTGCTTCTTGCCCGCGAACACACCGACCGGGTAGCGGTATCGGCTGCGCAGCAACGTATGTGGCTGGTCAACCAGATGGATCCGACAGCGGCGACCTACAACATTGCGATGTCGATCCGGTTGACGGGCGCGTTGGATATCGATGCCTTGTCTGCTGCCGTTGCCGACGTCGTCGAGCGGCACGAGTCCCTCCGCACTATCTACCCAGGCACCGGCGACGGACCGATCGCACACATCCTCGGCGCCGACGCCTTCAGTTTCGACACGCAGGTCACCCTCGCGACCGAGGCGGACCTGCCGGTGCGCCTGAACGAATTCGCTTCCGCCGGTTTCGATGTGAGCCGTGAACTGCCGATGCGGACCGCCGTGTTCGCTCTCGCCGCCGACGTTCACGTCGTCGCGTTCGTCGTTCATCACATCGCAGCAGACGGTGCGTCGATGGCGCCGCTGGCACGCGATGTGATGACCTCCTACATCGCGCGCAGCCACGGTGACAACGCGCAATGGTCCGCCCTTCCGGTCCAGTACGCCGATTACGCGCTCTGGCAACAGGAACTGCTCGGCGACCCCACGGACGCGGACAGCGTTGCCAGGACCCAGCTCGACTACTGGACGACCGCACTTGCCGAGGTGCCTGAGGTTTCGGCACTGCCGACTGATCGGCAACGGCTGCCCGGACGATCGGCACGCGGTGACGTCGTCCGCTTCGCGATTCCCGCCGAATTGCGTGGCACACTGACCGATCTCGCGCGTCGACACGATGCAACGCTGTTCATGGTGCTGCACGCGGCGCTCGCCGTGGTTCTCGGTCGCCTGTCAGGTGCCCGCGACATCACCGTCGGCACTCCGGTCGCGGGCCGCGGCGACGGATTGCTCGACGACCTAGTCGGCATGTTCGTCAACACCGTCGTGCTGCGGACCGAACTCGACCCGACGGCCTCTTTCGACGATCTCGTCCGCCAGGCTCGCGAGGTCGACCTCAACGCCTTCAGCAACGCCGATCTGCCGTTCGATGTGCTCGTCAATGCTGTTCGGCCGCAACGAACTCCGACCCACACACCGCTGTTCCAGGTGATGCTCGCCTACCAGAACAACACGGCGGCGCATTTGGAACTCCCGGGTCTCACCATCGACGTCGACGAGGTCGACACCGGTACAAGCAAATTCGACCTGCACCTGATGTTGACGGAGGACCCGGAGCAGACGGGGGAGCCGATCGATGCGGTTCTCACCTATGCGACGGACATCTTCGACGAGAGCACAGTTACTGCGTTCGCGCAACGTTATCTGGCAGTTCTCGGCGACGTGGCGTCGTCAGCCGCAACGCCGATCGGCGACCTGGAGATCCTCGGCAGCACCGAGTTGGCGTTGCTCGCCACGTGGAATGCGACAACCGTCGAGGTTGCCGACGAGATGTTGCTCGATCGGTTCGCAGCGCAGGCCGCGCTGACCCCAGACGCCGTAGCGCTCGAATTCGGTGATCGCACAATGACCTACGCGGAATTCTCCGCCGAGGTCAACGCGCTCGCTCGACACCTGATCGGTGTCGGCATCGGACCGGAATCGATCGTCGGACTGGCGATGCGCCGCTCGGTCGACCTGGTCGTAGGAATGTATGCAGTCGTTGCCGCGGGCGCGGCCTACCTGCCTATCGATCTGGATCATCCAGCCGAGCGCACCGACTATGTCATCGACAGTGCACGTCCGGCGGCCGTGCTGACCACCGCCGCCGAGCGCTCCGAATTAGCTATCGCGGCACCGGTTTTCGTCATCGATTCACTCGACCTCACCGCCTACGCAACGACGCCGATCGAGCAACGGGAGCGCACGGCGACCCTCGGGCCGGACAACACGGCGTACGTCATCTACACCTCCGGTTCGACAGGACGTCCGAAGGGCGTTGCCGTCACACATCGGGCCATCGTCAACCGGCTGCGGTGGATGCAGGCCGAATACGGACTGACCGAATCCGATGCAGTGCTGCAGAAGACGCCGTCCACGTTCGACGTGTCGGTGTGGGAGTTCTTCTGGCCCTTGCAGATCGGTGCACGCCTTGTCGTCGCCGCACCGGACGGCCATCGTGATCCCGCCTACCTCGCCGACATCATCGGTCGTCGCGAGATCACCGTCGCACACTTCGTCCCCTCGTTGCTCGCCGTGTTCACAGCAGCTGCGGACCGCGATCGGTGCGCGCCGTTGCGAATGGTGTTCTGCAGCGGCGAAGCGCTGCCGGCTCCGACGGCTACCGCCTTCCTCGCTCTGTCCTCGGCTCAGCTGCACAACCTGTACGGACCCACCGAGGCGGCTGTCGACGTCACCTACTGGGAATTTGTCGACACCGACGAGACGACCGTGCCGATCGGTGCACCGGTCTGGAATACGCAACTGCACGTGCTGGATTCGCGGCTGCGGCTCGTCCCGCCTGGCGCGGTCGGCGAACTGTATCTTGCCGGAACACAATTGGCGCGCGGCTATGCCGGAAGGGGTGGACTGACGGCCGACAGGTTCGTCGCATCGCCGTTCGAATCCGGCGCCCGGATGTACCGGACCGGCGACCTGGTGGCATGGCGCGCCGACGGGAACCTCACCTACCTCGGTCGCTCCGACTTCCAGGTGAAGCTGCGTGGTCTACGGATCGAACTCGGCGAGATAGAGCAAGCGCTGCTGGAAGATTCGTCGGTTGCTCAGGCCGCCGTTGTCCTCAAGCACTCCGACACTGTCGGTGACGTGTTGGTCGGCTACGTCGTTGCAGCCTCGGCTGCAGGCGTCGACACGATGGGACTGTCCGCCAGGATTGCCCGTCGCCTGCCCGCCTACATGGTGCCGACGCAACTTGCGGTCCTCGACGAGTTCCCGTTGAGCGCGAACGGAAAGCTCGACCGCAACCGGCTACCGATGCCTGAATTCGACTTGCCGGTAGTCGATTACGTCGCACCCCGCACCGCTGCAGAGGCGGTCGTGGCCGGCGTGTTCGCCGACATGCTCGGTGTCGAGCGCGTCGGCATCGACGACAATTTCTTCGCACTCGGCGGCAATTCACTTGTCGCCATGCGGATGGCTGCGCGAATCGGGGCTGCTCTCGATACCGAGGTCGCTGTCCGCGAGTTGTTCGATGCGCCGACCGTTGCGCAGCTTGTCGAGTTGCTCGATTCGACTGCCGCAGACAAGGCGGGCCGTCCGCAGATCGTCGCCGCGTCGCGTGACGGTGAGCTGCCGCTGTCACCCGCCCAGCAGCGGATGTGGTTCATCAATCAGTTCGACACGAACTCGTCGGCATACAACCTGGCGTTCTCGCTCCGGCTCACCGGTGCCCTCGACATCGATGCACTGCAAGCCGCCAGCGCCGATGTGGTCGCACGGCACGAGTCACTGCGGACCCGCTACCCACTCGGAGCAGGCGGACCTGTCCAGGTGATCGAGCAGGCTGTCGAACTTCCGCTCGAAACCATCGAGATCGCCGACGACGCAGAGCTGACCGACCGGATCCAGCAGGTGGTCGCCGCGGGATTCGACGTCGCAACCGAAGTCCCGATCCGGACCCGACTCTTCCGTCTCGGCACCGCCGATCACGTCCTGACCGTTGTCGTGCAGCACATTTCGGCAGACGGCTTCTCGATGGCGCCGCTGGCACGTGACTTCATGGTCGCCTACCAGCACCGCGTCGGTGGCACCGCACCCGATTGGGCACCGCTCGAGTTCCAGTACGCGGACTACGCACTGTGGCAACGCGACGTGCTCGGCGCGGAGAGTGATCCGAACTCGCTCGCGGGGCGGCAACGCGAATACTGGGAGACGACTCTCGCGGGTGTGCCCGACTTGCTCGAACTCCCGACCGACCGCCCGCGGCCTGCGCAGCGCTCCGGAGCAGGCGCTGTCGTCGACTTCGAGATTGCACCCGAGCTCCATGCAGCGCTGATGCGTCTTGCCCGAGACAACGGTTCGTCGATGTTCATGGTCGTCCATGCGGCCCTTGCGATCGTCGCCTCCCGACTGTCCGGCAGCGACGACATCGTGATCGGTACGCCGGTCGCCGGCCGCGGTATCCGCGAAGTCGACGACGTCGTCGGGATGTTCGTCAACACCCTGGCGCTGCGAACCGCCGTGCGAGACGACGAACGCTTTGCCGACCTGCTGCGCAGCGTGCGGTCCACCGACCTGGCGGCCTTCGCCAACTCGGACGTGCCGTTCGAGCGGGTCGTCGAATTGCTCGATCCGGTGCGATCGGCTGCGTTCACGCCGCTGTTCCAGATCATGTTGGAGTTCCGCGACATCCCGCGTCCCGACGTGGAACTGCCCGGGCTGTCGGTAGCACTTGTCGAAGCAGATGCCGCGTTGGCACATTTCGACCTGATGTTGTCGTTGTCCGAAACGTTCGACGCAGACGGAACGGCCGCAGGGGTGCGTGGCGGGATCCGCTATGCGACAGATCTGTTCGACGCCTCGACGGCGCAAACCTTCGCCGAGCGCTTCGTCCGCGTTCTCGACGCAATCGCCGCCGACTCGGCAGCCGTTGTCGGCGATATTCCCATCGCCTCGACCTCCGAGCTGTCCGAGTTCGCGCCCGCTTACGGCCTTCCGAGCCTTCGGGCACAGTTGTGGCCCGAGATCATGGCCGACGCAGTTGCCATGCGCGGCAGCGCAATCGCGGTTCGAAGCAATGGCCGATCGCTGACCTACGACGAGATCGATGCCTGGTCCAACCGCCTCGCGCGTGTGCTGATCGCTCGCAATGTCGGACCGGAGTCGTTCGTCGCGCTGGCGATCACACGCTCGGTCGAGTCGGTCGCCACGGTCTGGGCCGTCGCGAAGGCGGGCGCCGCGTTCGTTCCCGTCGATCCGAACTATCCCATCGAGCGAATCACCTACATGCTCGACGATTGTGCTGCCACGCTTGGCATTACAACGGGTAATCAGATCGGCAAGGTCGCGGCTGCACAGGTCCCGTGGCTGCAACTCGACTCCGAGGAAGCTCGCGACGAGATCGCAGCACAGTCGGCTGCGCCGATCACCAACGTTGATCGCACCGCACCGCTGCGCATCGAACACCCCGCCTACGTCATCTACACCTCCGGTTCGACGGGTAGGCCCAAGGGTGTCGTCGTCACGCACACCGGGCTGGCGAACCTCACTTCCGAAGTGCGTGAACACTTCTCGATCACCCCGGCATCCAACGTCTCGCACCTCGCATCGCCCAGCTTCGACGCATCGGTCTTCGAGCAGACGATCGCGTTCTCCGGCGGAGCCACCCTCGTCATCGTTCCGCCAGAGGTCTACGGCGGAGCCGAACTCGCACGGCTGCTCGTCGCGGAGGACGTGACGCACACGTTCATCACGCCGTCCGCCCTCGCCTCCATCGATCCTGCTGACCTGGTCTCGCTGAACACGATCGTCGTAGCAGGCGAGGCATCTCCGCCGGAATTGATCGCGCGCTGGGCGCCGGGTCGCCTGGTGTTCAACGGCTACGGTCCGTCCGAAGCGACCATCGCGTCCAGCATCAGTGCCCCGCTGCAGCCGCACGGTGTGATCGACATCGGCAGCCCCGCAACGGGTTTCCGGCAGGTTGTGCTCGATACGCGGTTGCGTCCCGTTCCGGTCGGCGTCGTCGGCGAACTGTACGTCGCTGGCCCGGGCCTTGCCCGCGGCTACCACGGTCGCAGCGCGCTGACCGCTGCCAGGTTCGTCGCAGATCCGTTCGGCGAGCCGGGAGAACGCCTCTACCGGACCGGCGACCTCGGTCGCTGGACCCACACGGGCGTTGTCGAATACGTCGGTCGTAGTGACTTCCAGGTGAAGGTCCGTGGCTTCCGTATCGAACTCGGCGAGATCGATGCCGCGTTGTCGCAGTCCGACGACGTATCGTTTGCAGTCACCTTGGGCCACGAAGCGCCGTCGGGGGAGACCGTGCTGGTCTCCTACGTTGTGCCGGAGGCCGGCCGAGCCATCGATATCAATGGGCTGAAAGATGCTGTGGCACGGCTACTGCCGTCCTACATGGTGCCTTCGGTCATCACCGTGCTGGCAGCGGTGCCGCTCACGCCGGTCGGCAAGCTCGATCGCTCGGCCTTGCCGGTACCCGACTTCGCCGCCTCCGTCGACAGCTACCGGGAACCGGCGACCGCTGCCGAGACGATCGTCGCGCAGATATTCGCCGACCTGCTCGGTGTCGAGCGTGTCGGTGCCGACGACAGTTTCTTCGAACGTGGCGGGAACTCCCTTCTCGCGACTCGAGTTGTGGCGCGAGTCAACGCAGCACTCGGATCCGCGATCGGCGTCAAGACGCTCTTCGACACCCCGACCGTCGCAGCGATCGCAGCTCGGGCGCAGGAACGTGACGGTGCCGCAACGCGTCCCGCCCTGCAGACGCGCGAGCGCACGGCCGCCGGCCCGCTGTCCTGGGCGCAGCAGCGGATGTGGTTCGTCAACCAATTCGACACGGCCTCATCGGCGTACAACATCCCGCTTGCGATTCGCATCACCGGCGCTCTCGATGTCGAAGCATTGCGCGCGGCAATGTCGGACGTCGTCGGCCGCCACGAAGCACTGCGCACGATCTATCCGAGCGGTGCAGACGGTCCCGTAGCGCAGGTGTTGGACGCGTCCGTCGAGCTCGTTGTCGAGACTCGCTCGGTTGCCGAGAACGACGTCGTTGCAGAGGTAACGCGTTTCGTCGCAGCAGGCTTCGACGTCACCACGCAGCTACCGGATCGCTTCGGCCTCTTCGACATCGGCGAAAACGACCATGTCGTGGCTGTCGCGGTTCACCATATCGCGGCGGACGGTGCCTCGATGGCACCGCTGGCCCGCGACGTTGTGACCGCTTACGCTGCGCGTTCCAACGCAGTCGACCCCTCATGGGAGCCGCTCGCGGTTCAGTACTCCGATTACGCACTGTGGCAACGAGAATTGCTCGGCGACGCCTCGGACCCGACCAGCCTCTCAGCAGCGCAAGCGAACTTCTGGACCGACGCACTCGCCGATCTGCCGGAGTCCCTCGCGCTGCCGACCGACCGCGCCCGGCCGGCCCGGCTGTCGCTGCACGGCGATGTGGTCCGGTTCGAGCTCACGCCCGCCCAGCACGCAGGTCTCGTCGACCTCGCTCGTGCGCACGACGCCACCATCTTCATGGCGGTACACGCGGCACTGTCGGTACTTCTTGCCCGACTGTCGAATACGGCCGACATCGCCATCGGAACGCCGGTCGCCGGTCGCGGTGAGGAAGCGTTGGACGATCTGGTCGGCATGTTCGTCAACACGATCGTGCTGCGGACCCGACCCGACGCCGGACTCACCTTCGCCGAACACCTCCGGCGGACGCGAGAATTCGACGTCGCGGCATTCGGGAACACCGACCTGCCGTTCGAGTCCCTCGTGGACACGCTCGCCCCGACACGTGCGACCGACCGTTCGCCGCTCTTCGGTGTCTTGCTCGAATTCGGAAATCACGGCGGGGCACAGGTCGAACTCGACGGCCTCGGTATCGAGGCATTCGAGCCGAGTCTCGCGGTTGCGAAGTTCGATCTGCAGTTGTCGATCAGCGAGCGGTCCGGCGGTGGACTCGATGCTGCATTCACCTACGCCACCGACCTGTTCGATCACGCAACGGTGCAGTCCTTCGCCGACCGCCTCACGTGGATCGTGAACCAGGTTGTTGCAGAGCCGAATACGACCCTCGGCGACATCGACCTGCTGACCGCGGCCGAGCAGCAGACGATTCTGACCGAGTGGAATCACGTCGGAGCGGACGTCGAGGCAGTGACGTTGGTCGACCTGTTCGATCGCTCGGCGGCTCTGCGCCCGATCGCAGTTGCGGTTACCGCAGGCGATCGCACCCTGACCTACGCCGAACTGTCGGGGCGGGCAAATCAGCTCGCCCGATTGCTGATCGCCCGCGGTGCCGGCCCGGAAACGCTTGTCGCCGTTGCGCTGCCACGCTCGGCCGAACTCGTCGTTGCATTGCTCGCCGTACTGAAGTCCGGCGCGGGTTACCTACCCGTCGACGTGACGTACCCGGCAGACCGCTTGGCGTTTATGTTCGCCGACGCCGCGCCGGTCTGCGTGCTGACGATGGACAGCGAATCCGCCGGGGTGCCCGAGACCGAGGTCCCCGTCGTTTCTCTGGATTCGGCAACGATCGTCGATCAGATCGACAGCTTCTCGACAGCGCCGATCACCGACGCCGAACGCCGGGCAGTGCTTCGGCCCGACGCGACCGCGTACGTCATCTACACGTCCGGCTCCACCGGCCGCCCGAAGGGCGTCCTGATCCCGCACGCCAATGTCGTTACGCTGCTGACCAATACGGCCGTGCAACTCGCCTTCGACGAGCGTGATGTCTGGACGATGTTCCACTCCTACGCGTTCGACTTCTCCGTGTGGGAACTGTGGGGACCGCTTGCCTACGGCGGCAGGCTCGTCGTCGTCGACTACCACACGGCACGGTCGCCGGAGGCCTTCCTCGAGCTGCTGCGGCACGAGCAGGTCACCGTCCTCAACCAGACGCCGACGGCGTTCTACCAGCTGGCAGCCGTCGAAACCGCAGGAACGCAAACGGTATTGCCGCTGCGCCTTGTCATCTTCGGTGGTGAGGCACTCGACCTCGCCGAGCTCGAGCGCTGGTACACCCACCACTCCGACAACGCGCCGCTACTGGTCAATATGTACGGAATCACCGAGACAACCGTGCACGTGACGGCGCTCGAACTCGACCGCGAGTTCGCGCGCAACGCGTCCGCAAGCGTTATCGGACAGGCAATCCCGGGGCTGAGCACCTACATCCTCGATAGCCGCATGCGGCCCGCGCCGATCGGCGTGACCGGCGATCTGTACGTCTCAGGTGCGCAACTCGCGCGCGGCTACCTCGGCCGTACCGACCTGACGAGTAGCCGGTTCGTCGCGAACCCGTTCGGCACCAAGGGCGAGCGGATGTATCGAACGGGCGACCTCGCCCGCTGGAACCGTGACGGCCTGCTGGAATATCTGGGCCGCAGCGACTTCCAGGTCCAACTACGCGGGTTCAGAATCGAACTCGGCGAAATCGAAGCGGCGCTCACCCGGTTCCCCGGGGTTGCACGCGCCGTTGTGAAGCACCACGTAGCCGACGGGCGTACCCCCGAGCGCCTTGTCGGCTACGTGGTCCCACAATCGAACTGCACCATCGACATCGAAGAGGCGCTCGAATTCGTCGGCCAGCAATTGGCTGCCTACATGGTTCCGGCGACTCTGCTGGTCCTCGACGAGTTGCCGGTCACCTCGACGGGCAAACTCGATCGAAAAGCGTTGCCGAACCCCGACTTCAGCAGCAGGTCGGTCGAGTCCCGCACGCCGGCCAACCAGCTCGAGCAGACGCTCGCGCAACTGTTCGCCGAGGTGCTCGGACTCGAGTCCGTCGGAGTCGACGATTCGTTCTTCGCCCTCGGTGGCGACAGCATCATGTCGATTCAGCTCGTATCGCGCGCCAAGGCAGCCGGTGTGCAGTTCGCACCGCGCGATGTCTTCGAACGTAAGACGGTCGCTCGCCTTGCCACGGTCGCGCAGTTCGGCTCCAGCGCAACGCCTGTGCTCGAAGAGCTCGCCGGCGGCGGCATCGGTGACCTGCCGTCGACCCCGATCGTGCGGTGGATGCACAACCGTGGCGGCACCTTCGACCGCTACTCACAGGCCGCGCTGCTGACCCTCCCGGTCGGCATCGACGCGAACAATCTGATCGGAGCCGTCGCTGCCGTCGTCGATCACCACGACATGTTGCGATCGCGCCTCTTCGAAGGTGCGCTGTCCGTCGGCGAGGTGGGCAGCATCGATGCAGCGGACATCGTGCGTCGCGTCGCCGTCGAATCTGTCGCCGATTCCGACGAGTTCTTCGCCTTCGCAGGCTCCGAACTCGACGCCGCAGCGGATCGTCTCGATCCTCCGTCGGGAATTGTGTTGCAGCTGGTGTGGTTCGATGCCGCCCGCGGCGCCGGACGGTTGCTTATCGTCGCCCATCACATCGCGATCGACGGTGTGTCGTGGCGAATCCTCGTACCGGACCTCGCCACTGCGTGGGCGCAACTGAGCCAAGGAGCCGAGCCGCAACTTGCTCCTGTCGGTACGTCGATGCGCCGGTGGGCGCATGGCCTCCTCGACGAAGCGCCGAAGCGTCGTGGCGAACTCGCACACTGGGTGCGGACGCTCTCGGTCGACGAGCAGCCGATCGGATGGCGTGCGCTCGACCCGAGCATCGATGTCAACGCGACCGTGCAGACAGTCTCCGTCGCACTTCCCGCAGACGTCACCGACCTGGTATCGAGCAGCTTGCCCGCAGCGTTCCACGGGTCGATCAACGACGGTCTCGTCGCCGGTCTTGCTCTGGCACTGACGAAGTGGCGCCGCAGTCGCGGCTCCGACATCAGTTCCGAGCTGATCAGTCTCGAAGGCCACGGACGTGAAGAGTCCGCTGTCGACGGCGCCGACCTCGCCAGGACGATCGGGTGGTTCACCACGATCTTCCCGGTCCGGCTCGATGTTGCCGCACTCGATGTCGACGACGCCTTGCGCGGCGGCCCCTCGGCCGGTGCGCTGGTGAAGACCGTCAAGGAACACCTGGCTGCGATTCCCGATCACGGCATCGGCTTCGGGATGCTCGCCTATCTCGACCCCGAAAGCGCGGCGGTACTCGCCGAGCTGCCGACCCCGCAGATCAGCTTCAACTACCTCGGTCGCTTCACCTCCGCGGTGGAATCGGCTCCCGAGTTCGGTTGGTTGCCGGTCGAAGGTTTCGATCGAGGGAGCGCGTCCAATCCCGAGATGCCCGCGGCGGCGGCACTCGATATCAACGCAGTCACGCGCGACACCGAACGTGGCGCCGAGCTGCACGCGAGCTGGTCGTTCCCATCCGGCGTTCTCGCAGCCGAGGACGTGGAAGAGCTGGCAGCACTGTGGGTTACGGCAATGACCGCACTCGCGCGTCATGCGGCACAGCCTGATTCGGGTGGCCTGACCCCGTCCGATCTGCACCTCGTCAACCTCGATCAGGCCGCGATCGAACGGCTGGAGGAGCGTTATCCAGCGCTCGAATCGGTCTGGTCGACGTCACCGCTGCAGTCCGGGTTGCTGTTCCACTCCCTGCTGAGCGCCGACGATCTGTCCAACCCCGCCTACATGGTTCAGTTGCGGCTCGAACTGCGCGGCGCGGTCGACGCAGACCAGATGCGGCGTGCGGGCCAAACCCTGCTCGATCGGCATGCGAATCTACGGACCGCGTTCGTTGCCGACGAGGCGGGCCACCATCTGCAGGTCGTCGTCCGCCAGGTAGAGCTGCCGTGGCGTTCGGTCGATCTGTCGACCGTTGCCGCGTCCGAGCGGGCAGCGGCATTGCAATCCGAACTCGCCGCCGATGTCACCGACGGCTTCGATACGACGGCGGCACCGCTGCTTCGGATGTGCCTGTACACGTTGGGCGACGGCGAGTTCACGCTGTCGATCACCAATCACCACATCCTGCTCGACGGCTGGTCGATGCCGCTGCTGATGAAAGAACTGATCGTGCTCTACGCGACGGACAGCGTGACCACCGAGTTGCCGAGTCCACGCTCCTACAGCGAGTACCTCGCGTGGCTGGGTGCCCAAGACGCCGACGAGGCCCGTGCGCGGTGGACCAAGGCGTTGCACGGCACCGAGGATCCGACACTGCTCGCCGGCGTCGTGGCTGCCGAAAGTAGCGCGCCGTCAAAGGATCTCGTCCTCGATCTCGGTACCGACCTCACTGCCGAACTGCAGCGAATCGCCGCGGATCGCGGCATCACGCTCAACACGATGATCCAGACCGCGTGGGGAATCGTGTTGGGAGCGTTGACGTCACGTCGCGATGTCGTGTTCGGCACCACGGTGTCGGGTCGGCCGCCGCAGTTGGCCGGCATCGAATCGATGATCGGCTTGTTCATCAATACGATTCCGGTCCGCATCACCCTCGACCCGTCGGAGAGTCTCGGCCGGTTGCTCGACCGCATCGCAGGCGAGCAGGCGGGTCTTCTCGACTCCCACCACGTCGGTCTCACCGAGATTCAGCAGGCAGTCGGGTTGGGCGCGTCGTTCGACACGCTGAGTGTGTTCGAGTCGTACCCGGTCGATGCGGCCGGTATGTCCGACGACACCGATATCGCAGGCATGCGCATCGTCGACGTGGCAGGCACGGACGCCGCCCACTACCCGCTCAGTGTCGTCGCCTACCTCGACGATGAGTTGCACCTGAAGATGAAGTACCTGCCCGACCTGTTCGACGCCGACGCTGTCGAGGCGATCGCGGCGCGAGTGCAGCGAGTACTCGCTGCGATGGTTGCCGACCAGAACCTGCCGCTGGTCCGGCTGTCGGTGCTGTCCGACAACGAAACTCGGTTGCTGGCGCCGGTTCGCGGTGCGGCGGGTGGAACCGTTCGGACGCTGCCGCAACTGTTGGCCGATACCGCTGCGGCAGTGCCGGATTCGATCGCGATCCGCTACAACGGACGGTCGGTCACCTACCGGGAACTCGACGCCGAATCGAACCGCGTTGCCCGGGTACTGATCGACGAGGGTGTCGGTCCGGAAACATTTGTCGCGGTTGCGTTGTCGAGGTCCATCGACTCGATCGTTTCGATCTGGGCAGTCGCGAAGTCGGGAGCAGCCTTCGTTCCGGTCGATCCGAACTACCCGACCGACCGCGTCGACTTCATGCTCGCCGACTCCGGAGCAACAGTCGGACTGACCACACGGACCTTCGTCTACGACCTGCCGGGTGGCATGCCGGGCGATCCGGGGACCGTCCGCTGGTTGGTACTCGACGAGGCAGGTACCGAGCGCCGAATCGTAGGCAAGCCGGCTGACCCGATCTCGGATACGGACCGTACGTTGCCGGTGCACCTCGCGCACCCGGCCTACCTGATCTACACGTCCGGCTCGACCGGCAAGCCGAAAGGCGTTGTCACAACCCATGCGAGCTTGGAAAACTTCGCTCTCGATCAGATCGCTCGCTTCGATCTGACGGCGGCGGCTCGGGTGTCGCACTTCTCGTCGCCGAGCTTCGACGCGTCGATCTTCGAGTACCTGCTCGCCTTCTCGTCAGGTGCCGCCTTGGTGATCGTCCCTCCGACGATCTACGGCGGCGACGAACTTGCCGAACTGTTTGCAGCAGAGGGTGTTACCCACTGCTTCGCAACCCCCGCCGCATTGTCCTCGGTCCATCCGCACGGCCTCGACGCGCTGCAGTACCTACTCGTCGGTGGCGAAGCGGTCTCGCGTGAACTGACGAGCATCTGGGCGCCGGGGCGGAACTTCGTCAACGTGTACGGACCGACCGAGACGACGATCGCAGCAACGATGAGCATGCCGCTGGCAGTCGATGGACCCGTGACGATCGGATCGCCGGTCAGCGGTGCCAGCGCAGTCGTACTCGACGCGCAACTTCGACCGGTCCCGGTCGGCGTCGCAGGCGAGTTGTACCTGGCAGGCATCGGTTTGGCGCGGGGCTACCACGACCGCCGCGGCATGTCGGCGTCGCGCTTCGTCGCAGACCCGTACGGTGCGCCCGGCACCCGGATGTACCGCACCGGCGATCTGGTTCGTTGGGCCACAGACGATTCCGGTCGCCTGACCATCGACTACATCGGTCGCTCCGACTTCCAGGTCAAGGTCCGTGGCTTCCGTATCGAACTCGGCGAGATCGACACGCAGCTGACGAACCATCCCGACGTGTACTTCGCTGTGACCGTCGGTCACAGGGCACCTTCCGGTGAAACCGTGCTCGCCTCCTACGTTCTGGAAGCCGAAGGGTCCACGATCGATACAAGGGAGCTGCGCGACCATCTTGCGAAGCACGTTCCCGCGCACATGGTTCCGTCGTGGATCGCCGTGCTCGACGAGGTTCCGCTGACGCCGGTGGGCAAGCTGGACCGGCGTGGCTTGCCGATCCCGGACTTCTCGCGCGACGGCGTCGACTACTGCGCGCCGGAGACGAACCTCGAAGTCGCCGTCGCTGCGGTGTTCGCAGACGTTCTCGGCCTCGACAAAGTGAGCATCGACGACAGCTTCTTCGACATCGGCGGCAACTCGCTCGTTGCGACGCGGGTGATCTCGCGCCTCAACGCCGAGTTGGGCATCAGCGTCGGCGTGCGCGCGGTGTTCGAGGCTCCGACAGTCCGACGCCTGGCCGAAAGGGTCTCCAGCGAAACGACATCGCCAACCTCGCGTGCAGCTCTCGTGCGGCAGGAACGACCGGACATCATCCCCGTCTCGGTACCGCAGCAGCGGATGTGGTTCATCAACCAGTTCGACCCGACCTCGGCCGCATACAACATCCCGATGGCGATCAGGCTGTCCGGCAGGCTGGATCGGTCCGCGTTGGTCGCGGCGGTCCGCGACGTCATCGAGCGGCACGAAATCCTGCGCACGGTCTTCCCCGACACGGCTGCCGGTCCGAGTCAGCAGATTCTCGATGCCGACCAGGTCGTCGTCGATCTCACCCGCGTGGCTGTCGACGAATCCGAATTGCTCGGCAGGATAACGGCGTTGGTCAGCCTCGGCTTCGACGTGACGCGTGACGTTCCCGTCCGCGCCGGGTTGTTCGCCCTCGGCGAGGACGAACACATCGTCGCCTTCGCTGTTCATCACATCGCGGCTGACGGTGCATCGATGGCACCGTTGGCGCGCGACATCGTCGCGGCCTACGTCGCTCGTTCGGCGGGAATGGCACCGCAGTGGTCCCCGTTGGCAGTGCAGTACGCCGACTACTCACTGTGGCAACGCGAGATCCTCGGATCCGAAACCGATGCCGCCAGCCTCGTGTCGACTCAACTCGACTACTGGCGTACCCAACTGGCAGGCGCGCCGGATGTTCTTGCGCTCCCGACAGACCGCCCGCGTCCGGTGCAGCAGTCGTTCGCCGGCAGCGTGGTTCGGTTCGACATCGGTGCCGAACTGCATCGTGCGCTCACGTCGCTTTCGCGTCACAACGACGCGACGATGTTCATGACGTGCCATGCGGCACTCGCCGTACTGCTCGCGAGACTGTCCGGGACGCAGGACATTTCGATCGGCACACCGATCGCGGGCCGAGGTGAACGCGAACTCGACGACCTCGTCGGCATGTTCGTGAACACGCTGGTGTTGCGTACTCGCATCGACTCGTCGGCATCCTTCGCCGACCTGCTTGCCTCCCATCGGGAGACGGACCTGACAGCGTTCACCAACGCCGACGTTCCGTTCGAACGGCTCGTCGACGTGCTGCAACCGACACGCTCGACGGCGTACTCGCCACTGTTCCAGGTGTCGATCGAATTCCAGAACAACGAACGTCCGCACCTCGAGCTCCCCGGCCTGCGCGTCGAGGGACTCGATCTCGCACCGTCGGTCAGCAACTTCGACCTCGAGCTGATCCTTGCGGAGTCGACAGGCGAGGACGGCGGCCCCGGCGGCATCGAGGCGGCGTTCACCTTCGCGACCGATCTGTTCGACGCGCAGACCGTGACGGCATTCGCCGAACGTTTCGTCAGGATCCTCACGGCAGCCACCGAGGCAGCGACCTTGCCGGTCGGCGACATCGACCTCATGACAAGCGCCGAAGTAGCCGAACTTGTTCCGGCGCTAGGCAACCTGTCGGTGCAGCCGCGCCTCTGGCCAGAGATTCTCGCCGGTGCGGCCGCAACCAGCCGTCGTGCAGTCGCATTGCGGTGCGAAGGTCGCTCGGTGTCCTATCGCGAACTCGACGAATGGTCCAACCGGCTGGCGCGAGTCCTCATCGCGGCAGGCGTCGGACCGGAATCGGTTGTCGCGCTGGCATTGCCGCGATCCATCGAATCGGTATCGGCGGTCTGGGCTGTCGCCAAGACCGGTGCCGCGTTCGTTCCCGTCGACCCGACCTACCCGGCGGATCGCATCACCTACATGCTCGGCGATTGCAGGTCCGGAATCGGACTGACCACCGCGGCCGTTCGCGACGGACTTCCCGATTCCGTGGCATGGACCGTCCTGGACGACCCGGAAACCGAAGCGCAACTGCGGAATACCTCGTCGGCCACGTTGCGCGACGCCGAGCGGACCGCGACGCTTCGACTCGACCACCCGGCGTACGTCATCTACACATCGGGCTCGACGGGCCGGCCGAAGGGCGTCGTCGTCACCCACGCCGGTCTTGCGAACCTGGCCGAAGAGGAGCGGATGGCGCTCGCTCTCACGCCCGAATCGGTTGTCTCGCATCATGCTTCGCCGAGCTTCGACGCGGCGGTCTTCGAGCAGATCATGGCCTTCTGCGCCGGTGCGACGCTGGTGATCGTGCCGCCGACCATCTACGGCGGCGACGATCTCGCCGACCTGGTGGCGCGCGAGCATGTCACGCACATGTTCATCACACCGACCGTCCTCGCGACGCTCGATCCGGCCGACATCGGCGCGGTCGAGACCCTGCTGGTCGCAGGCGAGGCGTGCCCACGCGAACTCGTCGATCGCTGGTCGCCGACGACACGCATGATCAACGCCTACGGACCGACCGAGTCGACCATCATGGCGACCCTGTCGCAGCCGATGACCAGCGCCGCCGCGATCACGATCGGTCGCCCGTCGCGCGGCTTCCATGTCGCAGTCCTCGACACGCGACTCCAGCCGGTACCGGTCGGAGTTGCAGGCGAGTTGTACGTCGCCGGACCAGGCTTGGCCCGCGGCTATCACGACCGGCCAGCCCTGACGTCGTCTCGCTTCGTCGCCGACCCGTTCGGTCTGCCAGGTGCGCGGATGTACGCAACCGGGGATGTCGTGCGCTGGATCGCAACACCGTCCGGCACCGAGATCGAGTACGTCGGCCGGTCGGACTTCCAGCTCAAGGTCCGCGGCTTCCGGATCGAGGTCGCGGAGATCGACACCGTCTTGAGCAGCCACGCGAGCGTTTCGTTCGCGACGACACTCGGCCACACGGCGCCATCCGGCGAGACGGTCCTCGTGTCCTACGTCCTGCTCGACGGCTCCGCAGAGAATGCCGACACGACGTCCCAGCTGCGGGAGTTCGCCGCCGAGCGGTTGCCGTCGTACATGGTGCCGACCGCAGTCGTCGCCATCGACGAAGTACCGCTGACACCGGTCGGCAAGTTGGACACCCGCGCACTTCCGGCACCCGACCTCACCTCGACGACGCATGAATATCGCGCGCCGTCGAACGAGACGGAGACCGCGATCGTCGAGGTCTTCGCCGAGTTCCTCGGCATCGCCCGCGTTGGCGTCGACGACAACTTTTTCGACATCGGTGGTACGTCGATCATGGCGACGAAGGTGCTCCCCGCCCTGCGGGACCGCCTCAACAGGCAGATTCCGCTGCAGGCGATCTTCGTCCAGTCGACCGCGGCCGACCTGGCAGCGCACTTGGCGACGACGACAGACGCGATCGATTCCATCGATGAGGCGCTGAGGGTGCTGGTGCAACTGAAGACGGGCGGCACGAAACCCGCACTCTTCTGCGTACATCCCGCGGTCGGGCTGTCGTGGGGCTACGCGCGACTCGCCCATCAACTCGGCGACGATCGCCCGGTCTACGGTCTGCAGTTGCCCGCACTGAGCGGCGAACCGAAGTTCGAGTCGATCCCGGATCTCGCCCGCAGGTACGTCGAGGAAGTACGCGCCGTGCAGCCGCAGGGCCCATACCACCTGCTCGGCTGGTCGCTCGGTGGAGCTATCGCGCACGAGATGGCCGTCGAACTACGAGCCGCCGGCGAGGAAGTTCAGACCTTGGCGCTGATGGATAGTCACCTGGCAGGTCCGGACGGGTTCGACGAGACCGAGCGCCCCGGGTTGAGCTTGAAGGAGATGGTGCGCCACCTCGGCGTCGAGCTCAACGGCTACAGCGGAGTCGCCGAGCTGACCTTCGAGCAAGCGATCGAACTCATCGACGAATCACTCGGTCATCAGACGGGTCTCACACCGACGCATCTGAAGCGGATCAACGCCGGTTTCGAGAACGTCGCTTCCTTGATGAACGACTTCACACCCGACGTGTTCGACGGTGACGCCCTGTTCTTCACCGCGGCCAACTCGTCGCGGGGTTCGGAGTTGGTCGGGGAGTGGGACAGGGCAGTGGGCGGACAGATCGTCGAGCACGCCGTCGATTGTGAGCACCACGAAATGATCGCAGGCGAAGCGGTCGACGTAATCAGTGAGGTGTTGCAGAGCTACATCGAGCGGTAATTCGATTACGCCGACGCCGACACGGTAATAAGGCTAGGAGAAGGCGAGCAGTCGTTCGACTGCTCGCCTTCAGTTGTGTGCAAAACAATGGCTGCCGTATTCACCGCACACAAAAACCCCGATATCCGCTGGAGTCGAATATCGGGGCGCTTGTGGGGCTGTTTATTTGACGAGCGTGAATTGCATGATGTCGAAATAGCCGTCGCGGAACATGGTCGCGCAGCCGGACAGATACTTGACGTACCGATCGAATACCTCTTGCGAGGCGATCGCCACGGCGTCGTCGTGGCGATCGATCAGATTCTGGGTCCAGATATCGAGAGTCTGTGCGTAGTGCAGCTGCAGCGGATGGATTCGCTCGACACGAAAGCCGACCGCCTCCGCTCCGGTGCGGACCCACGGGGGCTCGGGGAGCTGGCCGCCGGGGAAGATTTCGTCGATCAGGAACTTGCAGAAGGAGAGGTAGTTCCGGTCGACCTTCAAGCCCATGTCGCGCAGCTGGTGCCGGTGGTATCCGACGATGGTGTGCAGCAACATCCTGCCGTCGGCGGGCAGCAGATCGTGGCACAGGTTGAAGAAGGCGTCGTAGCGTTCCCTGCGGAAGTGCTCGAACGCGCCGATGCTCACGATGCGATCGACAGGTCCGCCGTCGTACTCTTCCCAGCCCTGCAATCGGACTTCGGCAGAGCGATTACCAGGCAGTTTGTCGAACATGCCCTGCACGTAGTCGTGCTGATTTCGCGACAGCGTCAGGCCGATTACGTTGACGTCGTACTTTTCGATGGCGCGCATCATCGTGCCGCCCCAGCCGCAGCCGACGTCGAGCAGTGTCATACCCGGACGAAGATCGCACTTCGCAAGTGCAAGATCAACTTTGGCGACCTGAGCCTGCTCCAGTGTCATGCCTTCGTGTTCGAAGTAGGCACAGCTGTAGGTGCGGGTCTTGTCGAGAAACAGCCCAAAGAAGTCGTCCGAGAGGTCGTAATGGGCTTGCACATCCGTATAGAACGGTGCCAGATCCGTCATCTTCGAGTCCCTCCGCCATGTTCGGTGGGTGCTCGAAAGTGCTACCCACAGACTTTATTCGGAGCGGGCGACCGGGCGGATTGGACTATTTCAGCAGATCACAATGATGCCGATGCACGTCTTCAAGACGGCAGGCGGCGGCGGTGTTGCCAACTCGTCGAAGCCCGGATCTCCAGGCCCTGCAACGGGTTTGCGCTCGATCCTCACAGCCTGGACCCGCACTGCATCGGTGACGACCAGCTCGCCGAGGCTGTTGATACCCAATGCCTGCGGTGCGACGAGACCTTCGATCGGCACCTCGAACGGCGTCGTCGTACCTGCAGCGAGGCCGAGCACGCGGTTGTGTCCGGTGTCGGCAACGAAGACGTCGCCCGCGCCGTTCGCGGTGACGGCCATCGGTCCTGCGAGCGGGCCGAAGGGCAGCGTCGACGGTCGGGCGGTGGCGGTCATGTGGACCACCTGATTGGTCGGGGCGTCGGCGATGAACATGCCGCCCTGCTGACTGAAGGCGACGTTCGGCGCCGCGTTCATGCTTGTGATCGGCGGTGGCGCGACAGGCATCGGGTCGGCCGATGCGCCGGCAGGCGCGAACGTCGCGAGACCCAAAGCGAGGAGAGCGGAGGCGGCCAAAGTTCGCCGACCTGTCGTGAAATCTTGTGTACGCATCTCTTCTACCCAACGTTGCTCGGCACCGACCACAGGCAACCTAGCACTTCGGTGGGGTCGGAGTAACCTGTCGGCGCGGTGTATCGCGGGTGCCGAAATCGGGTAGCAGGGCGCTCGCCGGGCAAAGAATTGAAATGAATTGCAATTCGCCATTGACTCGGAAAGCGCCGCCGTGGTGAAGTTATTTATGGCGACAATTCGAGAGGCCTCGTCTGTCTTCATGCCGAGCGCCATATCGAGTCCCATGCGCAGTCTTCTGTGCAGTTCTATTCGCACCTGCCGAAAATAACCTCTCTCCTTCTAGGAGCAAAGAATGAAGCTGTATCCATCGATCCGTCGAGTCTGCGCAATTTTCGCGGTAGTTGCGGCCGGCGCCGTCGTCCCTGCAATTGCGAGCGCAGCGCCACCCGTGCCATTTCCTTCACCGGTATTCACGCTCGGCTGCGCACAGCCTGCGCCGCTGACCCTGTCGGCGGCATCCGCCCAGTCCGGACCCGAGGCGAACCCACCGATCGGTGCGGGCCAGGTCCGGTTCGAGGCGCGGCCGGCCGTGCCGTTCCTCTCGGGCGCCGGGCGCATGGTCGTCGGCTGGGTCAATACGAGTAACGGTGCCAACGGCATGGTCGACCTCGATGGTCCGCTGCCGGTGCTCTCGAAGACGGTCACAACAGGCTCGGGACGAATCCTCGTCGCGATGTTCGCGCCGATCGACGGGATCCTTTGCCAGGTGAATCCGTCCGCATCGGTGATCGTGGCGTAGCCATCGCGCGATAAGCGGGGCACGCCCGTCAGCGTGCACCCATTCGGGTCGGTGTGCACCATGCTGAGTGCACACCGACCCGAACCGGCGCAGTCGCACGAGTGACGCTGGTGACCCACTATTGAGGTTTTGCGACGGGATCCGGGCTGTTGCGAAATGAGGGGCGCACTGTCGTTAGCTTTACTAACGTTGCGCG
>NZ_JBIMSN010000070.1:0-25296 GCF_043944905.1 Antrihabitans spumae | reverse complement strand
AACCCAATCCGAAACAGATCAAGCCGGCACGTCAGCCCGGAGAAAGATCTGGGCTAGGGATACCTGAGGGCACAGCGGCTGCCGGGGTGGTCGACGCTGGACCGGTCTGCGTGTCTGTCGGGTCGGGCTCGCTCGGCGTGCCTATCTGGCCGTTGTTCGGGGCGGTCGGCAGGTTCGGCCCACCCGAGGACAGTCCGGAGTTGGTCGTGCTCGATCGATCGCTGCTGTGGCTGATCGCGTAACCTGCGATGGGGTTCTCCGGCACCGGCAAGACGGGTGTCTGCGAATCGATGACACGCACACCTGGCCGATATTGCGTGATCATCGCCGTTCGGACCTGTTCTTCTAGCTCGGTCTCCCTGTCGTACTGCGTCTTCCACCCGGAATCGCGCGCGAACGGGTTGAACGAGCCTGGATCGGCGGCAGCCGACTGCTGCGGTGGTGGCACGTTCGCCTTCGCCTCGGCAAGCCGTGCTTCGAGTAGGTCCAGACCGTTGGCCGTCATCTGCATTGCCAGCGGCAGATCGGCGAAACCGCTCGAGAAAGCCGCTATCCCCCGCGCGGCCTTCGTCGCCGATGCGCCCTGCCACTTCTCGCCGATTGCAGCTTGGGCAACGGCCGCAAATGTTGTTGCTGCTTCAGCCGAACGGCCCGCCAACGCACGCCACACATCGGCTATGGCATTGACCTCGTTCGACTGAATTCCCCGCACCTGGCTGTAGATCTCGGCGTGCGACATACCCTCGAACGGTTCTTCCGTTTTTATTGCGAGTTCGCTGTCGAAAGCTCCGGTGAATCGCGGCGCAATCGAGCCCCATTCACCGGACAACACGTCGATATCGCTCTGGACGAGTCCGTCTATGAATTTGCGATGAATGGGGTCCTGCAGATCGTCGTACGTCATCGGGGACCCTCGACACTCGGCAGCGCGCCGGCGAGGTCGCGGTCCTCTTCGACAAGTCGCGACACCGAATGCGAGACAGTCTCTTGGATGAGCTTCACCACGGTGATGTTCTGCTCGAACCGAGTAACGAGGGCGTCGACCCCACCGACGGCCTTGCGCTCGAACTTTCCAGCGAGCGCGAGTGCTGAGGGAAGGTCGCCGCATCCGGAGACGTATCCGAGTCGATTCGCCTCGAATCGAAGCGCATCCAGAGTCTCGATAAACGCGATGCAAGCAGCATGAACTTGTTGTGCTACGTCGGGCTGCAGGCGCAACTCACCAGCTGCAGCATCTGATGACAAGGTCCGCCAAAATGCAGCAGTTTCATCCAGGTCAGGCATTTGATTTCCCCCTCGTTCCTGCGCTAGTTCGGCAAAATATCGTCCAAGATTTCCACGTCTCGTTCAGCGACCACGCACGGTTCCTCGAGCTTCGGCTCCAAGTACTTGGCCATTATCTGGATCTCAACTATCCCGCCTGGCACAGCGATCCCGACGAAGCAATCGTCGGGTGGTCGATCCGATTTTGTGTGATATTCCAGCGCCTCACGCTGAGCAACGCGGACTTCTCGAAATGCGGTAACTGTCGAGTTCGTACGAATTTCATCGATGGTTCGCGAGCTCGAGTAAATAGTGAGGGCGTACCAGGGGGCAATCCAATGGCAGATCTTCCAGTCCTCGAACTCGACGCCAGAAATCCCAGACGACTCGGTCGCCGGATCCACCCCCATTTGCCGGAGTAGGTCGTCGGATATCTCCGTACATGGATCGAACAACCCCGCTGGCTCGTCTGGATCGGTCGTCGATGTGCCCGTCGCTTCGACCGGCTTCCCCTCCGTCGTCGATCCACACCCCGCTGCACTCGACAACCAAACGACGGCGACCAGCGCCGCAACTGCCCGCGTGGTCACCGTCATTTGTCCCCCTCGACTACTTCGACGTTCTGTCGCTCCGATCGGTTCCATCGAAATCGATGCCACCTACCGACCGTTGTTTCGCACCTTCGCACCGAGTGCACTCAACAGTTGCTCCGCTTGCGCCGACATTGCCCGGATGACGTCCCCTGCTGCACGTTCGGACGTCACCATCCCGGCCGCCTGACCTGCGTAGACGACGCCGACGTTCGGGTCGGCAGGATCGTAGGCATCGACGATGACGTCGTCGACCACACCTCCGCCGTGGAACTTGTCGGTGAAGTCGTTGACCAACGCTCGGCCGAACCAGCGTTCCGGCCATGGTTGGTGGCGGGCCTGGTCGAACACCGGCGTGTAGACGGTATCGGCACTGCCCGCCGCCAGGACCCGCGTACGCGCATAATCCGGTCCGATGGTCTCCGGGCTCGCGAGCAGGATGGTTCCGACGAGCACACCTTCGCCGCCTGCCGCGAGTACGGCCGCCAACCCTCGTCCCGTCGACACCCCACCGGCCGCGAGCACGGGTAGCGATGTCGATTCCAGAATTTCCTGCAGCAGCGGCAGTGTCGCAACCCGGCCTGTGTGACCGCCCGCCTCGCCGCCCTGCGCGACGATGATGTCGACTCCGGCGCGTTCGGCAACTCGCAGGTCGTCGATCGTATTGACCTGTGCGAGAACAGGAATTCCAGCGTCGTGGATCCGCGCGACATAGGGCGCAGGATCGCCGAAGGACAGCGAGATCAGTTTCGGTTCGTACTCGAGCGCCGCGTCGAGAAGCGTCGCATCGTCGTCGAGCGACCACGTCATCAAGCCGATGCCGACGTCTCCCCCAGCCGCGCGTGCGGTAGCAACCTCCTCGGCGATCCACTCCGGCGTCGCGTAGCGCGCGGCGCCGAGCATCCCGAGGCCGCCTGCCTTCGACACCTCACCCGCGAGTCTGCCACCTGCGCGACCGCCCATGGGTGCACCGATGATCGGCAGCTCGATACCAAGACTTTTGGTAAGCCACGTTTCGAGCATCCCGCACCCCCGGCTATTTCTTGGGCTTGTCCGAGTCCGACGACAACGCTGCGACGAAAGCTTCCTGAGGGACCTCGACGCGGCCGATCGTCTTCATTCGCTTCTTGCCCTCTTTCTGCTTCTCCAGCAGCTTGCGCTTACGGCTGATGTCGCCGCCGTAGCACTTGGCCAGAACGTCTTTACGGATCGCTCGGATGTTCTCGCGCGAGATGATCCGCGAACCGATGGCCGCCTGGATCGGTACTTCGAACTGCTGGCGGGGAATCAGTTCGCGCAGCTTGGACGTCATCTTGTTGCCGTAGGCGGCCGCCGCGTCCTTGTGCACGATTGCGCTGAACGCATCGACCGCTTCGCCCTGCAGCAGGATGTCGACCTTGACCAGCTGCGACGCCTGCTCGCCCGACTCCTCGTAATCGAGGCTGGCGTAGCCGCGAGTGCGCGACTTCAGCAGATCGAAGAAGTCGAAGATGATCTCTGCCATCGGGAGCGTGTAGCGCAGCTCGACGCGGGTTTCGGAGAGGTAGTCCATGCCGCCGAGCTCGCCGCGACGCTGCTGACACAGTTCCATGATCGTGCCGATGAACTCGCTCGGCGAGATGATCGTGCACTTGACGACCGGCTCGAAGATGGTGCGCGCCTTGCCTTCCGGCCAGTAGGAGGGGTTGGTGACGACGTGTTCGCTGCCGTCCTCCAGCTCGACCCGGTAGACGACGTTCGGCGCGGTCGAGATCAGTTCGAGGTCGAATTCGCGCTGCAGGCGTTCGCGGGTGATCTCCATGTGCAGCAGTCCGAGGAATCCGCAGCGGAATCCGAAGCCGAGGGCCACCGACGTCTCGGGCTCGTAGGTCAGTGCCGCGTCGTTGAGCTGAAGCTTGTCGAGTGCGTCGCGCAGGTCCGGGTAGTCGGACCCATCGACCGGGTAGAGGCCCGAGTAGACCATCGGCCGCGGTTCGCGATACCCCGTCAACGCTTCGGTGGCACCGTTGCGCGCGGCGGTGACAGTGTCGCCGACCTTCGACTGGCGCACGTCCTTCACACCGGTGATCAAGTAGCCGACCTCGCCGACACCGAGCCCGACCGACGCTTTCGGGTCGGGCGAAACGATGCCGACCTCGAGGAGTTCGTGTGTCGCGCCGGTGGACATCATCTTGATCTTCTCGCGCGGAACGATCCGACCGTCGACCACACGAACGTAGGTGACAACGCCGCGGTAGGTGTCGTAAACCGAGTCGAAGATCATGGCGCGGGCTGGCCCGTCAGCGTTGCCGACCGGAGCCGGGACCATCTTGACGACATGGTCGAGCAACTCGCGGACGCCTTCGCCGGTTTTGCCCGACACACGCAGCACGTCGCCCGGCTCGCAGCCGATGATGTGCGCGATCTCCTCGGCATAGCGATCCGGATCGGCAGCGGGAAGATCGATCTTGTTGAGAACGGGGATGATCGTCAGCTCTTTGTCGAGAGCGAGGTAGAGGTTGGCGAGGGTCTGCGCCTCGATCCCCTGGGCGGCGTCGACGAGCAGCACGGCACCTTCGCAGGCTTCGAGCGCGCGGGAGACCTCATAGGTGAAGTCGACGTGACCTGGGGTGTCGATGAGATGCAAGACGAACTCGTCGCCGTCGACGACCCACGGCAGACGGACGTTCTGCGCCTTGATCGTGATGCCACGCTCGCGCTCGATATCCATCCGATCGAGGTACTGGGCACGCATCTGGCGATCTTCGACGACGCCGGTCAGCTGCAGCATCCGGTCTGCGAGCGTGCTCTTTCCGTGGTCGATGTGCGCGATGATGCAGAAGTTCCGGATCCGCGTTGGATCGGTGAACGTCTTATCGGCGAAGCTTGGCACTCGTCTCCTTCGGAAGTCGACGGTGGTCACCGCCGGATAACAGCGTATCCGCCATTGCGCCGCGTCCTGACATTCCGGGCTGTGACCTGCACTGGCCGGAGTGGGGATGAGAACGTGCGCGGACGCTACTAAACTCGATTCCTATGGCCCGACCGTGGAACGCAATCGGCAAGCAGCTCACCAGTATTGCCAAGGAACAAGCACCCAAATTGGTGCGCAGTCAGGCGCCCAAGCTGGTCGAACGGCTGCAAAAGTCGGGGGTGCTCCCGAATGTTGCAAACGGCGCTCCTGCCAAGTCGAGGACCGCGATCGACGTCCGGCCGGTCGCCTCGAACGCTGTGCCGACCTCCGAGCGTGCCCGTCGCATCGTCTACGCACCGCGTCTGGACGGCCGCGCCGATCCGGGCGAAGTCGTGTGGACCTGGGTGACCTACGAAGAAGATCCGAACAACGGCAAGGATCGCCCGGTGCTTGTGGTCGGACGTGATCGCGACACGCTGCTCGGGTTGATGCTGTCGTCGAATGCATCACACGCCGCCGACAGGAACTGGATCAGCATCGGCAAGGGCGGCTGGGATCACGAGGGACGGCCGAGTTGGGTCCGACTCGACCGCGTGCTGGACGTCCCCGAGCATGGCATCAGGCGTGAAGGCGCAATTTTGGAGCGCAAGGTGTTCGACGAGGTCGCCGCGCGCCTGTGCCACGAGTACAGCTGGCGCTAGAACCCCAGATACGAGGCGAGGGTGCCCCTGACGCCACTCAGAGTGGTCTGGGGCACCCTCGCTCTGTCGGGAAAGTCAGCTACGCATCTCGCGTGATCGTCCGTAGAGCACCCCGTAGACGAGTGCGCCCAACGCACCGCCGATCAGCGGGAACACGACGAACACCCACACCTGCGCGAGTGCGCCGTCCTGATAGGGCGCCACCGCGAGGCTCCGCACCGGGTTGAACGAGCCACCGTCGACGGGGATCGCGACGAGATGGACGACGGTCAACGTGAGTCCGATCGAAATGCCCGCCATCGGCACATCCGAGATCTGGTCGGTCGAAGCGAGGAACACGAAGACCAGCAAGCCGGTCAGTATGACCTCGATGATGATCGTCGCCGCGACGCTGTAGCCAGGCTGGATCAACCCGTCACCGACCGAGAACGCCGACGGACTGTGATCGCCCCACCCGTTCGCCCCGAGCCCCTTCGTCGCACGGTCGTATCCCGGGTTGTTCTGCGCCACCGCGTACAGCACGACTCCGGCGATGAACCCGCCCACAAGTTGCGCCACGACGTAGAAGACCGCGACGAGCGGACTGATTCGACCGAGCAACAGATTGCCGAGCGTGACGGCCGGGTTCAGATGGCAACCCGAGATCGGGCCGATCGCATACATGAGAAACAACAGGGTCAAGCCGAAAGCCAGCGCGATACCGAGCCAGGTCACGTTGTTGCCCGCGAGGACCGCGGTACCGACGCCACCGAAGAGCAGTACGAACGTACCGATCGCTTCCGCAACGTACTTCTTGAACTCCGATATCTGTTCCTTCTCCACGAATTCCTGTGCAGTCGGAGACATTGCCCACCTTTGCTCGCTCGTTTGTTGCTGCGACCCCGCATTCCGCTCGAAACGTTATGCCAGGCGGGTGATCTCCACAACAACATCGAGTGCAGTCGAGCCGCCGCCGGAGTAAATACCCTTCAGCGGTGGAACATCGGCATAGT
The DNA here is from genome assembly GCF_043944905.1 of Antrihabitans spumae. Taxonomy (NCBI): domain Bacteria; kingdom Bacillati; phylum Actinomycetota; class Actinomycetes; order Mycobacteriales; family Nocardiaceae; genus Antrihabitans; species Antrihabitans spumae. The sequence goes on along the minus strand of NZ_JBIMSN010000070.1, from coordinate 18,857 downwards.
CGCGCCCGAGACCGACCGACACGTGCTGTTCGCTGATGGCGACAGCGTTCGTCGGGTCGTAAGCCCACCACGTACCCGTCCACGCCTCGATCCACGCGTGGCTCTCACCGGCAACGGTCTCGCCGAGGTCGGCTTCACGCTTGGGATGGAGGTATCCGGAGACGTAGCGGCTCGGAATGCCCATACTGCGCAGTAGTAGCAGCGTCAGGTGTGCGTAGTCCTGGCAGACACCCTTACGTTCGTCCCACGCCTGCACCGCGGACGTGTGAACGCCCGTTGTACCTGCAACGTAAGACATTTCGGAGTGCACCCACTCGGCGGCCTTCACGACGGCTTCGGCAGGCTCGGCACCCTTGGCGAGTTGCTTTGCGACACCGTTGAGTTTGCGGTCGCGCGGCACATACTTCGTCGGCGTCAACAGTTCGTCGAACCGGTCGAGCAGCATGTCGCTCTTCAAGTCGTCCCACGACCACGTTTCCGTCGGTGGGACAAAGGGTTCCGTCTCGACGACCGACGAACCGGTGACCTCGAGCTCGGTATGCGGCGCGTGCAGGTCGAACGCCGTGACGGCGGTACCCCAGTAGTCGCGGTACCGGTACGAGCGCGTAGCCGGATCGGTTTCGACGCGGTTGAGTATGACGTTCTGCCGGTAGTCGGCACGCGGCGTCAGGCGCGCTTCGTTGTAGGACGACGTCACGGGCGCGTTGTACGCGTAACCCGTCGTGTGGACGACTCGCATCCGCCAGCTCACAGTTCACCCTCCACTTCTGCCATGCCTTCGATCGGAATGCCTGCGTCGGTCCACGCGACCCACGGCGCCGCGTGGAAGTACTGCAACGCGATCGCCTCTCCGACATCTCGACACGTTTTCTGCAGCGACAGCAAGCGTGCTTGCAGATCCTCCAACAACACACCGGGCGGGAGAAACTCGAGCTCACTACGGGCCCGGCCGAGCAGACGTTGGGCCTCGTCACGCGCGCCGACGCGGCTGTTGGGTCGCTGATCGAGTTCGTCGAGGCAGCTTTCGGCGACGCTGATCGAATGGAACACCGACCTCGGGAACAAGCGATCGAGGAGGATGAATTCGGCGACCAGGTGAGCGTCGAGCGCGCCTCGGTAGGTCCGTAGATAGGTGTCGTGAGCGCCCGCGGACCGCAGCACCGTCACCCAGGCCGGCGACGACGTTCGGTCGCCTGCTCGCGAGAGCAACATTCGAACCGTCATGTCGACTCGTTCGACCGACCGCCCGAGCAACAGGAAGCGATACCCGTCGTCGCGGCTCAGCGTCGAGTCGGCCAAGCCCGCGAACATGGCTGCACGTGCCTTGATGTACTGGAAGAACTCGTGCGGGCCGAGGCGCCGAGCAGCTCGTTCGCGTTCGGCCAGACCATTGAACGTGGTGTTGAGGCACTCCCACATCTCGCTCGACGTCACCTCACGAGCGCCGCGCGCATTTTCGCGTGCACTCGAAATCGAGTCGACGATCGAGCCGCCGTGATCTCGGCTGAACGCAACCAGGTCGGTCACCGACCACACATCGAGCGGACCGTCGGGCGGGTCGATACCGAGAACGCGGAGTAGCAGTCGGGACGTCCGGTCGGGGTCGACGGTCGCGTCTTCGAGCAGTTGATGGACTGCGACGTCGAGGATGCGTGCGGTGTCGTCAGCGCGTTCGACATACCTGCCGATCCAGAAAAGCGATTCTGCGTTGCGGGCCAGCATGGCGTCACACCTTCCCGTCGCTCGGCACGGCGACCTGCTGCTGCTGTTGCTGTTGTTGTTGCTGCTGCTGGATCTGCGATGGACTCAGCTCCGGACCGTTCTCGGCGAGGTTCTGCGCCGACGGCTCCGCGACCAGCTCGTCACCGGCAAGTTCGCGCTCGGCGACCGAGGCTCGGCTCGCAAGCACCCAGGTGTCCTTGGAACCGCCGCCCTGGCTGGAGTTCACGATCAACGATCCCTCGGGCAGCGCGACTCGAGTCAGACCACCGGGCAGCACCCAGACGTTGTCGCCGTCGTTGACCGCGAAGGGCCGTAGATCGACGTGCCGGGGTGCCAACTTGTCGCCGACCTTCGTCGGGACGGTCGACAACTGCACGACGGGCTGTGCGATCCAGCCGCGCGGATCCGCCCTGATCTTGCGGGAGATGACGTCGAGTTCCTTGGGAGTCGCGTCCGGTCCGAAGACGATGCCGTACCCGCCTGACCCTTCGACCGGCTTGATGACCAGTTCGTCGACGCGGTCGAGTACTTCTTCACGTTCGTCGCTCAGCCAGCAGCGGAAAGTGTCGACGTTGGCGATCAGCGGCTTCTCGTTGAGGTAGTACTCGATGATCGTCGGCACGTAGGTGTAGACGAGTTTGTCGTCACCGACGCCGTTGCCGACCGCACTGGAGATGACGACGTTGCCGGCGCGTGCGGCGTTCAGCAGGCCCGCGACGCCGAGCACCGAGTCGGGTCGGAACTGCATCGGATCGAGATAGTCGTCGTCGATACGCCGATAGATCACGTCGACCTGACGTTCGCCTTCCGTCGTACGCATGTAGACGAGATTGTCTCGGCAGAAGAGGTCGCGTCCCTCGACCAGCTCGACGCCCATCTGCCGCGCGAGCAACGAATGCTCGAAGTAGGCGGAGTTCGCGACGCCAGGGGTCAGCACGACGACCGTCGGGTCGGCCTCGTTGATCGCAGCCGACGCACGCAGGGCGCGCAGCAGATGTGTCGCGTAGTCCCCGACCGCACGAACCCGATGCGACGAGAACAGATCGGGGAAGACCCTCGCCATCGTTCGGCGGTTCTCCATCACGTACGACACTCCGGACGGTGACCGGAGGTTGTCTTCGAGCACCCGGAAGGTGCCCTTCTCGTCACGGACCAGATCGATGCCTGCGACGTGGATCCGGACACCGTTCGGCGGCACGAAGCCTGCAGCTTCGCGGTGGAAGTGCTCGCAGGAGGTGACCAGTCGTTTCGGTATGACGAGATCACGCAGAATCGATTGCTCGCCGTAGATATCGGCGAGGAACATTTCGAGTGCCTTCACGCGCTGCTTGATGCCACGTTCCAGCCGAGCCCACTCCGCGGCCGCGATGACACGCGGAACGAGGTCGAGCGGGAAGGGCCGCTCCTGGCCGGAGAGCGAGAAGGTGATGCCCTGGTCGATGAATGCGCGACCCAAGGCTTCGGCGCGGGCTGCGAGATCGTCGACGTCGGACGGGGCAAGTCCGTCGTAGATGCCTTTGTAAGGCGTTCGCACTTTGCCGTCTGCATCGAACATCTCGTCGAAAGCGCGGCCGTACCGTCCGGCGGAGTCGTAGTCGTCGAACACCTGCGACGGCTTGTCCGATGATCGGATTCGGGACAGCTGCGACCTGGACTGCTTCGTCGTCGATCGGGTGGTCATTCGGTCATGGTGCTACAGATGGCCAGCGGGCGTGGGCAGGGAGGTGTTAAATTCTGGAATCCTCGGCCTCGAGTCCACAGCGGTCGGCGCCGGATTGGGATGGCCGTGCCGATGCTGGTATTCTCGACTGTCGGCGCGTCACCGCGCCCAACGTCTTGGAAAAGTATCGCTTTCTCGAGCACAAAGAGCGAGCTCCCCCGAATAAAACGAAGGAACACACGCGTGGCAAACATCAAGTCCCAGGTGAAGCGGATCCGCACCAACGAGGCGGGCCGTTTGCGCAACCAGTCCGTGAAGTCGGCGCTGCGTACGTCGATCCGCACGTTCCGCGAGGCTGCTGCAGCGGGCGACAAGGACAAGGCCGGCGTTGCGCTGCTCTCGGCGAGCCGCAAGCTGGACAAGGCCGCGAGCAAGGGCGTTATCCACGCCAACCAGGCTGCGAACAAGAAGTCCGCACTCTCGCTCGCGTTCAACAAGCTCTGATCTAAAACACTCGACGCTGCGCCGCCGTGGTCACATGACCGCGGCGGCTTTTGGTGTGTCCAGAGCATCTGGATAGACCGGGTTCGACGTCAGCGCGTCCCGAGTCGGCGGATCCACTGTCGCGACGCACCGGGATCGATGACGTCGTCGAGTTCGAACGTCGTCGCCGCCGTCAATGCCTTCCCGTGCTGGTAGGCCATCGCCACCAACTGATCGAACAACTTTTCCCGAGCCGCCGGGTCGGCCGCCGCGTCCAACTCTTTGCGGAAGCCGAGACGCACGGCGCCTTCCAACCCCATCGGCCCGATCTCGCCGGTCGGCCACGCAATCGTGAAGTCGGGTGCGTGAAATGATCCCGCCGCCATCGCCATGGCGCCGAGCCCGTAGGCCTTGCGCAGAATGATCATTCCGAAGGGCACTGTCAGTCGAGCGCCTGCGACGAAAAACCGTCCGAACCGACGAACTGTCGCGTCCTCTTCCGAATCGGGTCCGACCATGAACCCGGGCGTGTCGCACAGCGAAACCACCGGCAATCGGTGCGCCTCACACATCGTGAGGAAGTCGGCGGCCTTGTCTGCAGCCTCTGCGTCGATCGCGCCGCCGAGGTGATGACTGCTGTTTGCCAGCACGGCGTACGGCAGACCCTCGACACGGATCAGCGCGGTGACGACACCGACGCCGTAGTCGGATCGCAGTTCCAGCACCGACCCGATGTCGGCGATCGACTCGATGGCGGTGCGGACGTCGTAGGCGCGCAACCGATTCTCGGGAACGACGTGGCGCGCGGTCCGCTCGTCGGGTGCAGTCCATTCGGTCGCGCTCGGCTGAAAATAGGAGAGGTACCGCTTGGCAAGATCGACGGCGTGCTCGTCGTCGCGGGCCGCCAGATGGACGACACCGTTTGCTCGTTGGACGTCGATCGGACCGATGTCTTCGGGTCGGAAAACACCGAGCCCACCGCCGTCGATCATCGCGGGCCCGCCCATTCCGATATTCGCGTCCGGGGTCGCGATGAGAACGTCACACGCACCGGCGAGTGCGGCATTGCCCGCAAAACACCGGCCGGACACGACGGCGACGGTCGGTACCTTGCCGTTCAACGCGGCAAGCGACCTGAACGTGTCGAGGTCGAGACCGAAGGCGGCACCGGCATCCGTATCGCCCGGTCGCCCGCCACCACCTTCGGCGAACAGCACGAGCGGAACCCGCCTGCGAGCCGTCAGGTCGAGCAGTCGATCGGTCTTCGCGTGATTGCGCGCGCCCTGGGTGCCTGCAAGCACCATGTAGTCGTAGGACATCACGACTGCTTCGGCACCGCCGATTTGCGCGATGCCGCCGACCAAACCGTCTGCGGCCGTGTTCGCGATCAAGTCGTCTTCGCTGCGTCGACTGCGTTGCGCAGCCAGCACGAGCGCGCCGTACTCGACGAACGTTCCTTCGTCGACGAGGTCGGCGACATTCTCCCGAGCGGTACGCCGACCGCGCCCGTGTACCTTCGCAACAGCCGCGGGACGAGCCGCATCGAGTGTCCGCTCGTGCCGGTCGAGGATCTCGGCGAGGTCGTCGCGCACGTGGTCGATATCGAGCGCAGCTTCGGCATCGGATGCCACCGTATCCACGCCACGAACCACAGCGAGGGCGTCTCCCGGCCCGACCGTCGATCCCGGCGCCGTCAAAATCCTGACCACGCGCGAATCCCCTTGGGCCAGAACGACATGCTGCATCTTCATCGCCTCGAGTACCACAACGGGTGCGCCCGCGGGGACGTCGTCGCCTTCGCGCGCCGTCTCGACGACCGTCCCGACGAGGTGTGCGCGCAGCAGCTCCTCCCCCGCGTGCAATTCGACGGCACGACCCCCGACCTGGCGGGTCGAAGCAGGCAGCGCAAAGTCGGCGATACGGTGGCCGAGCCATGTCGTGGCAACCGGGCCTTCACCGAACTCGTTGTCCGACAGTATCGCTCGCAGGAAAGCGATGTTGGTGGCCACACCGCCGATGGCAAAGTTGGCGAGTGCGTTGTGGGCCTTGCGTATTGCCGCAGGCAGGTTCGGCTCGCGATTGTGCGTGATCACCTTCGCGAGCAGTGAATCGTAGCGAGCACTCAGCACCAGGTTCGGTCGGCCGTAGGTGTCGACGCGCACCCCAGGGCCGGTAGGCGGACTGAACGCGGTGAGCCTGCCCGTCGACGGTATGGCGTCGCCGTCGGGCGTCATCGTCTCCGTGTTGACGCGGGTCTGCACTGCGATGCCGACCGAGGCTGCGCAGGTTCCCGCGACGACCGGCACAGCAGCGTCGGCGCTGGTTGCGCGAACGCCCTGCGGGAGAGCAAGACCCGCAAAATCTGCGCCGCGCGCGAGCGCGAGCTGGACGGCAACCAGATCGATACCGGTCACTTCCTCGGTGATCGTGTGCTCGACCTGAATCCGCGGGTTCACCTCGAGGAACACGAAACCCTCTGCCGTGACCAGGAATTCGACCGTACCAATCCCGACATAGCCCACCGACGCACACAGCCGTGCTGCGCTCGCGTGCAATTCATGTCGGAGGTCGTCGGAAAGCCCCTGTGCCGGTGCGATTTCGATCAGCTTCTGCTGTCGGCGCTGAACGCTGCAATCGCGGTCGCCGATCGCGACGGCGGTCGTTGTGGCGCCGGACGCTGCCGACACGATCTGCACTTCGATATGACGAGCGTTGTCGCACAACGCTTCTGCAAACAACTCGGAGCGACCGAAGCCGTGCAGAGCTTCGCCTGCGCACGCGCTGTACGCGGCGTCGAGGTCGGCCGGATCGCGCACGACGCGCATCCCGCGGCCACCACCACCCGCAAGCGCCTTGATCATGATGCCGGAACTGTGCTCGCCGAAGAACTCACGAACCTGTTCGAGCGACGCGTCCGCTGCCGTCGCGGCGAGGACCGGGACCTCGGCAGCGACGGCTGCCTCGCGTGCAGCGGCTTTGTCGCCGAACAAGCGCAGCACGGTCGGGCTGGGACCGACGAACGTCAGCCCAGCGGCGGCGCAGGCCTCCGCGAATTCAGCACTCTCGCTGAGGAACCCGTAGCCGGGGTGGACCAGCTCGGCGCCGGACTGCGTCGCTGCCGACACGATCGCACCGTGATCGAGGTAGGCGGCGGGACCGGACTCGGCAAGGGCCACGGCGGTCGTTGCGGCATGGACATGTGGAGAGTCCGCATCGTCGACCGCGTAGACCGCGACGGTGTCGATCCCGAGATCGCGGGCGGTATCGATGATTCGGAGCGCAATCTCGCCACGGTTCGCGACCAACAGCATCCGCTTTTCCCCGTTACTTCCGCGCTCGAAGCGCAACTACGGTCTCGACGGCTCGTTCCACCGCGTAGTCGGTGTTGGCGGACGCACCTTTCACGTCGGCGTTGAGTTCGGCAACCGCCTTGAGAGCCGAGGTGATGGTGTCCGGATTCCAGCCGCGGGCTTGCGCCTGCGCTTTCTTGACCTTCCACGGCGGCATCCCGAGTGGACCTGCCAGTCGGAACGGATCTCCGCCGCCTGCGGACCCGACCCGAGCGATCGTGTGCACCGAATCGGCGAGAGCGTCGGCGAGCAGAACCGGATGCACTCCGCGCAGCATCGCCCAGCGCAACGCTTCCATCGCGCCGGCCCGATCACCCGCGACAGCGAGGTCCGCAACTTCGAAGCCCGTGACCTCTGCCCTGCCCGAGTAGTACCGCCGGACCGCGGCAACGTCGATCTTCCCGCCGGTATCGGCAGCGAGCTGAGAACAGGCAGCGGCCAACTCGCGGAGGTCGTTCTTCACGGCCTCGAGTACGCTCTGGACCACGTCGACCGACACCCTGACGCCGAGGGCGCGAAACTCACCGCGGACGAAATCGACCCGCTCGGCAGGCTTGGTGATCTTGGTGGCCTCGTGGACCACCGCTCCCGCCTTTTGCAACGCGGGCGCAAGCGCCTTCGCGCGCCCACCGCCGGTGTGAAGTACAACCAGCACGACGCCGTCCGGCGGGTCGGTCGCCGCATCGAGCAGCAGCGCAACCGCATCCTTGCCTGCCTCGGCCGCGGCCTCCAGCACGATCACACGATCCTCGGCGAAGAGGGACGGGCTCAACATCTCGGCGAGCTCCGACACCGTCACATCACCCGCGCGAAGCCGAGTCACAGGAAGGTTGTCGCCACCGCCTGCCTTACGTACGGTCGCGATCACATCGGCTACCGCCCGCTCGATCAGCAGTTCCTCCTCGCCGAGTACAAGATGCAATTGGTCGAGCTGCTCCGATTCGCTCACGCCGACGATCGTTGCACGAACATCCGACAGCGACGTTGGGCGGTCGGTGTCACCGCGTCCGCCCGACCGCGAACCGGATCCCGACGCCGACAGCAACGACACCCGAGAGCGCAAGCACGGCTCCCGGAATACCACTGGGAACGGTGATCGACGCACCGGGAAATGCAGCAGCCTGCTCGGCAACCCAGATCAGCCAGGACAGCGGCGGGCCGAGACACCGAGCCACGACTACCGCGGCGGGAAACCAGACCGAGGCGAGCACCGCCGCGATCGCGCCGACGACCGTGATCGGCGCAATCACAATGCCGACAAGCAGATTCGCGACAATCGACACCGTGCTGACCGTCCCCGACATCGCTGCGACCACGGGTGTCGTCACTGCGAACGCCGCAGTCGCCACCGCGAGCGTTTCCGCAGCAGCCCGCGGCACTCCACGCGCTCGCAACCAGTCCGCCCACGTCGGAGCGAGCAAGATCAAACCGGCCGTCGCCAACACCGACAGCGCGAAACCGAAATCGACGGCCAGCGCCGGATAGACCGCGAGCAGGACGATGACAGCGGTCGCAAGTGCCGGGATCGCCTGTTTACGCCGACCGGTCACAAGCGCGAGCAACCCGACCGCACCCATCACCGCGGCCCGCAGCACACTCGGTGACGGCCGGGCGATGACGACGAACATGGCGAGCGCGAGTGCAGCCAACACCACACCCGTGCGCGGACCGAGTGTCAGTCCTCGCACCGAAAGCAGCACGGCGCCAAGAAGAATCGCAACATTCGCGCCGGAGACGGCCGTCAGGTGCGACAGCCCGGCGGCCCTGAATTCCTCCCGAACTCCGTCGGGGAGACCCGAGGTGTCCCCCACGACCAAGCCGGGGAGCAGACCACCTTCCGCCCCTGGAAGGGCCTCGCTCGCTGCCGCGGCGAACCGGGTGCGGACATCGCCGGCGAACCGCTGCAGCCGAGACGGCGCCTCGACCCGACGCGGCGGTCCCGTTGCCCGGATCATCGCGACCGTCAGGTCGCTATGACGTGGCGGACGAACCGATCCACGCACTTCCACTTCCTGACCAGGCAGCAGCGTGCGCCAGGAGTCGGCGGGTGCCATGACCACGACCGCACCACCGATTGCGCTGGCACCGGCCGCGATCCGAATCTCACGCAATTGAGCCGGCACGGTCACCCAGGCCGGGCCGCCGGGTGAGCGTATCGGCTTCGGATCGTCGGACAGCACGACGGTTGCCGTCACGTACGCACCTTCGCCAAGTTCGGCGAGCGGATGCGTCGTCGACGCATGGGATCGCACGCAGACGGCGAGCGAGAAGCCTGCGGCAAGCAGCAGGGCGGCGATCACACCGGCACCGACGCGACGCGCCAGAGCGGCGCGATATCGGAAGGCCACGAATACGGCAGCCGCGACTACCGTCAGCACGACGAACATCCCGAGTGCAACGCGCCAACCGAGCAGGATGCCGAACAGCGTTGTCAGCCAACACAATGCGGCAGCCGGCAGCAGCCTGAAGTCGAGTGGAGGGGTCTCGACCGCATTCTCCGTTGTGCTCACAACGTCACCGACTCACAACGTCACCGAATCGCGCAGTTTCGCCAACCGCGTCGGTCCGATGCCGTCGACCTCGCCGAGTTGCTCGATCTCGGTGAACCTGCCGTTCGTGGTGCGCCACGCGATGATCGCAGCGGCTGTCACGGGACCCACGCCTGGCAATCCGTCGAGTTCGGTTTCGGATGCGTCGTTGATGTTCACCTTGCCTGCAGCTGCCGGCGCACCGGCGGGCGGCGCGGATCGACCGCCTGCGGGCGCGACGCCGCTCCCGAGTGCGGGCGGACCACCGTCCGTCCCAGCTACCCCGACCAAGATCTGATCGCCGTCGGCGACGCGCTGCGCCATGTTCAGACTGAACAGGTCGGCACCGTCCTTGGCTCCCCCGGCAGCCGCGATCGCATCGGCGATACGTGACCCGGGTGGCAGCCGGACCAGGCCGTTCCTGTGCACCAGACCGACGACGCTCACCACAAGCTCCTCGGTGGCGGGGACCTGGGCCGGCGTTTCGTCAGCGGGATCGGACGGCACAGCTCCCGACGGCACCGCTCCCGGCTGCACCTCCGATGCGGCGACCGCCGGAAGCGCGGGAACCGAATGCGGTCGGTCGCGGTCGCGCAATACAACCCCGCCGCCGACGAGAGCAACGACAACGCCGACCACAGCAAGCGCGATCATCCCGCGACGGCCCGGATCGAACCGAGCGCCGCGGAATCTATCCGGAACCCAGCCGGATTCGGCGGGAGCCGACTCCGGGTCGTCGAGCCAACGCGGCCGCTCGGTGTCGAGGTCGGACACTTGGTCGTCGAACGTTGCTACGTCCACCCTCGTAGGTTGCTCGGCTCCGATGACGGCATCGAGGCGCCCGCGGATACGGTCGCGGGCGTGGTTGTTGCTGCGCATGCACGCGACGTTAGATCGAGGTCCCGCCGCATCGATCGAGCCGACCTGGGGTTATGGATTGCCCTGTGGATAAGTCAGTGGCTGTGGATAACTCCGAAACCACCTGCTGTACAACGGTTTACGATTCACTATCGACGGCCGAAGCGCTGTCGAACGATGCTCCACCAGGTACGACGACAACCCCGACCGCTCCCCTACCGAGATGGACGCCGAGCGTCGGTCCGAATTCGCAGATGACGACCTCGTCGACATGCGGAATGCGCGACCTGAGTTCGTCGGCAATCTGCTCCGCACGATCGGCCGCATCGAGATGCTGCACGGCGAGTGCGGTCGGGGTGTCACCACTCGCCTTGACCGCCGCCTCGACCAGTTTTGCCAACGCCTTCGACGACGTTCGGGTCTTCTCTTTGAGAGCGAGTTTGCCGTCGACCACCTGAAACACCGGCTGCATAGCCAACGCGGTTCCGAGTACGGCCGCGGCGGTGCTGATCCGGCCACCGCGTCGCAACTGGTCGAGACGATCCACGACGATGTAGCACTTCGACCGCTTGGCGACGTCGACCGCAGCTTGATAGACCTCGTCCCGCGATGCCCCGGCTGCGGCCCTGCGTGCGGCAGCGAGAGCGGCGAACCCCGTCCCCATGCCTGCGCCTCTGGAATCGACGACGCGGACGTTGTCGTCGAGCGCAAGCTCTGCCTGTCTGCCTGCTTCCCACGTGCCGGACAGATGCCGCGACAGGTGCACAGCAACGACGCCGTCGCCCTTGCTCGCTCGCATCGCCCTGGTGTAGGCCACTTTCAGCTCACCCGGCGAGGCCGCCGACGTGGTGGCGGCGCCGTCGTAGAGCTCGCCGGGCATCTCGTCGACACCTTCGAGCACTGCGTCGTCGCCGACGAGCACGTGCAGGGGCACGACGATGATTCCGTAGTCTTCGGCCAGTTCGACCGGCAGACACGCCGAGGAATCGGTGACAACCACTACTGGCACAGCGTTACCGGACTCTTTCGTTGGTCGAATCGTTCGGCACCGTGCGGGCCCTACGGATCTCCTCGACCATCGCCGCAGCGACGGCGACGTGGGCATCCCAACCCCAGTGAATCCCGTCCGGATTGGCGTCGTCGGAGAAGATGTTGCTGCGCACGGCATCGCCGAGATCGACGAGTGGAACTCCGGTCTCGCTCGACCAGGCGGTCAGCGCCCGGACGGCCGGCTCACGGCCTGCATGCACGCGGCCGTACGCATCGCAGCGGTGTACCGCGGGCAGCGTCGCAATGACAGGCAGTTCGGGTCGCAGATACGCCAAAGCGGCCCTGGACTTTTCGAGATATTCGACGCTCAACCGCGGCGGCAGCGCGACGGGCCTACCGAGTTTCGACAAACGTGGTTGCAGCCACTGATAGCCGGCGCGCACGTAGCGGCGCAACGTCGGCGGTCGAATGTAGCGAATCTGTTCGCGCAAGGCGGTCGGTAGCGGCGACGGCAGCGAGTCCATCCCACCCACCGCGAACACGATCGCGCCTGCCTTCGGGACGCTCGCCCACACCCGCGGATCCTGCGTCAGCGCCCAGTAAGCGTCGCGGCAGGTCCAGCCGATTCGCGCGATGAGCTCGACATCCCAGCCGAGTTCTTTCGCGACCAGCGTCGGCCAGATCTGCGGATGATCGACGGGGAGCCCGCCCTTCGGTCCGTAGTAGGACAGCGAATCGGCGATGATCACCAGCACCGGACGTTCAGAGGACATCCGATGCCACCCTCGCCGAGGCGTTCCACACGTCGAGACGCCAGTCGACGACCGTGCCGTCACCGTGCGCTCCCAGCTGGACCCAGCTCGTATTTGCCAGACCACCCAGGATCGACCACCGATCGACGGGCAGCTCCAGCAGCGACGCAGTCAACGCGGCAATCAGCCCACCGTGCGCGACGAGGACGATCGGCGCCTGCGACCACTCCGCCGGATCCTGCTCCAGCAACTCGTCGACGACAGGACGCGACCTCTTCGCCACGTCGATACGGCTCTCGCCGTTGGGCGGCGCCATCGTGGCGTCGCGACGCCACGCGACGCGGACACCGGGGTAGCCGTCGTCGACGTCGGTGTGGGTAAGGCCCTGCCAGTCGCCCAGGTGGGTCTCGCGAAGTCGCTCGTCGAGCGTCACGCCGACGCCGGCGGCGGTCGCCAGTTCGGCGGCCGTGTCGGACGCACGCCGAAGATCGGAGGAGATGACGATCCGCGGCTTACGCGTCGACAGCTCGCGCGCTGCCTCCTTCGCCTGCGTGCGCCCGAGCGCGGACAGGTCGGTGTCGAACTGACCCTGCATCCGATCACCGGCGTTCCATTCGGTCTGACCGTGGCGCAGCAATATCAACCGGCGGATGCGCGGGCTACTCATCCTCGCTCGCACTGGCGGCCGCCGCTGCAGCGCGGGTCGCGCCCGATCCGAGACCCTCGACGGGGACGGTCGGGCAGTCCTTCCACAGCCGCTCCAGCGCGTAGAAGTTGCGCTCGTCGTTGTGCTGAACGTGGACGACGACGTCGATGTAGTCGAGCAGAGTCCAGCGACCTTCGCGGGTGCCCTCGCGCCGGACAGGCTTGTGCCCGGCTTCCTTCAACTTCTCTTCGATGTTGTCGACGATCGCGTTGACCTGGCGTTCGTTCGGCGCGGACGCGATCACGAAACAGTCGGTGATGACCAACTGCTCGGAGACATCGAGGACGACGACGTCGGAGGCGAGCTTGTCGTCGGCGGCCAAGGCGGCAATCCGGGCTATCTCGATGGCCTCGTTCGATGCGCTCACTTGGTGCCTTTCGTCTTGTTTTCGATCGTTGGTTTTTGGTGCACCGTTCGGTCGTCGACCGTATGGTCGGGCACCGCTGCTGCCACGGGCGACGACATCGGTGCCGCGCCTTCCGACGACGGCTGGGCACGGGTGCCGTAGAGCTGACGTTTGGAGATGTACTGGACGACGCCGTCGGGGACGAGATACCAGACGGGCCGATTTTCGACGGCGCGTTTCCGGCAGTCCGTCGACGATATGGCCAAGGCCGGTATCTCGATCAGAGTCAACGCACCCGGTGGGTACTTGTCGAGGTAGTCGGCAAGATGCTCGTCCCCCAACTCGTAGCCTGGACGGCTGACGCCGACGAAGTTGGCAAGATCGAACAACTCTTCCCAGTGCTGCCAGGACAGAATGCTCGCGAGGGCATCGGCACCGGTGATGAAGTACAGGTCGGCGCCGGGATGCTGCGCACGAATGTCGCGCAGCGTGTCGACCGTGTAGGTGATCTTCTTGCGATCGACGTCCACGCGGCTCACCGAGAAACGGGGGTTGGACGCGGTCGCGATCACGGTCATGAGGTAACGATCCTCGGCGGGACTGACCTTGCTCGATTCCTTCTGCGACGGCGTTCCCGTCGGCACGAAGATCACTTCGTCGAGGTCGAATCGGTCTGCAACTTCGCTTGCCGCCACGAGGTGTCCATGGTGAATGGGGTCGAACGTTCCACCCATCACGCCCACTTTGCGGTTACCGGCCTTCTGCACGATTGTCGAGCTTACCCAGCGGCGATGAAGCCGCTTACCTAGATAGGCAGCAGACCTGCGACCACAGCTGTCAATTGCTTCGCCGAGCGGCACTCGTGCATGTCGATCACCTTGGCGTACTCGTCGGCCGCCGAGTCCCCCGAACCCCACTGGTTGCGCGGTTCGGGATTGAGCCAGTGCGCATGTTTGCTGACCGAAACGAGTGCTCGGACGGCCGCCAAGTTCGGGTCCCTGTAGTTGTTGCGGGCGTCGCCGAGGACGAGCACCGAGGTCCGTCCGGTGACGGTGCCGACGAACTTGTCGAGAAAGACGCCGAACGCGCTGCCGTAGTCGGAGTGGCCGTCGTAGCGGATCACATCCGCCTCGTTCATGATTCGCCACATCGCTTTCGCGAAGTCCGCGTTCGGATCGAAGAACCGGGTCACCTCGTCGGCGGAGTCGATGAACGCGAAGATCCGAACGCGCGAAAACTGTTCACGCAGCGCATTCACGAGCAACAGTGTGAAGTGGCTGAAGCCCGCGACCGACCCGGACACGTCGCACAGGATCACCAGCTCGGGACGGCCGGGGCGTGGCTTGCGAGTCACCAGATCGATGGGGACTCCCCCTGTGGACATCGATTTGCGCAGCGTCTTGCGTAGGTCGATCTCGCCGTGGCGCGCGCGCCGCCGTCTGGCTGCCAGACGGGTCGCGAGCAGCCGTGCCAGAGTCGTCACGCTGCGACGCAACAACGCGAGTTCGGCATCGGACGCACGGAGGAAGTCGACCTCGTCGGCCTGCTTCGGAACGCCGTACTTGGCGACACGTTCTTTGCCGAGGCGTTCGGCCGACCGCCGCCGGGTCTCGGTTTCCACCATGGTTCTGAAGTCCGCAATACGTTGCGCTGCTGTCCTTCTCGCAACCTCGGACGCGACGTCGCCGTCCGGGTCGTCCTTGCCTGCACCACTGCGTTGCAGCAGGCCTTGGAGGATCTTCTGCAGCAGCTCCTCCGGCTTCAGGTCGCGCAGGGTTTGGTAGGCGGAGAACGACGGACCGTTCGCCGACTGGTACTGCCCGAGTTGCTCGACCAGCTGACTCGCGAGCAGCGCGGCTTCGGCCGAGTCGTCGATCAGCAGGTTGGCCAGCAGCTCCCGAACAGCGTCCAGGTCGAGTTCACCCTTCGCATCACGCGGCAGTTCGAGTTCCTCGGAATCGACCGACCGAGCCCCGATCGCCGCCGGGAACCACAGATCGAACAAGCCGTCGAAGGTCGGGCGGTGCGTTGGCCGGCGCAACAACGCGGCAGCAAGGCCTGCGCGGAGAACATCACGATCGAGCAGGTCGAGCACCGCGACAACCTGTCCCGCATCGACCGTTTCCGACGGACCGACTGGAATTCCGCGCTTGCGCAGCGCCCCGACGAATCCGACGAGGTGCGCTGGAAGTCCCTGCGGCGCAAGCGGAGTGGTCAATTCAGTTTCAGCTCCGAGATCGCGCGCTGATGATCGGAATGGTGTTTGAGGACGACCCCGAGTGTGGCGTGAACGGCCTTGTCGTCGAGCGCTGTCATCCCGAGCGCGAGCAACGTCCGACCCCAGTCGATCGTCTCGGCAACCGACGGCGACTTCTTCAATTGCATACCGCGCAGCACCCGAATCGTCCGGACCATTTGCTGTGCAACAGCTTCGGGAAGTTCCGGTACGCGACTGGCGAGAATCCGTCGTTCCAGATCTTCGTCGGGGAAGTCGAGATGAAGGAAAAGGCAGCGCCGCTTGAGAGCTTCCGACAGTTCGCGGGTCGCGTTGGAGGTAAGCACGACAAAGGGTTTGCGGGTCGCGACGATGGTGCCCAATTCCGGTACGGTGACCGCGAAGTCGCTGAGTACCTCCAGCAGCAGACCCTCGATCTCGACGTCGGCCTTGTCGGTCTCGTCGATGAGCAACACGGTCGGCTCGGTGCGGCGGATCGCCGTGAGCAGCGGCCGCGAAAGCAGGAACTCTTCGGAGAAGACGTCCTGTTTCGTTTCCTCCCAGTGGTTTTCACTGGAGGCCTGGATCCGAAGGATCTGCTTCGCGTGATTCCACTCGTACAGCGCGCGGCTCTCGTCGACGCCTTCGTAACACTGCAGCCGGACCAACTCGGCACCGGTAGTCTGCGCGACCGCCCTGGCGAGTTCGGTCTTACCGACGCCTGCAGGCCCCTCGATCAGGAGTGGTTTGCCAAGCCGGTCGGCAAGGAAAACAGCTGTCGCAGTGCCCTTGTCGGCCAGATAACCGGTCTGCGCCAACCGCTCGATGACGTCGTCGACAGAGGCGAACATCGCCGGTGCTTCCGGCACTGTGGTCTCCATCAGACGGGCCTGGTCTGTCCGTCGCCCCAGACGATCCATTTCGTCGAGGTGAGCTCGGGTAGCCCCATCGGCCCGCGCGCGTGCAGTTTCTGCGTGGAAATGCCGATCTCGGCACCGAAGCCGAACTGCTCGCCGTCTGTGAAGGCCGTCGATGCGTTGACCATCACCGCCGCGGAGTCGACGCGTGCCGTGAATTCGCGCGCCGCAGCGAAGTCGCCGGTCACGATCGCGTCGGTGTGTCCGGTCCCGTAGCGGTCGATGTGCGCGACTGCTTCGTCCAGGTCTGCCACCACCTTCAGCGCAACGTCGAGCGAGAGATATTCGTTCGACCAGTCGTCGTCGTTGGCGGGCACCAGACCGGGCAGGTCGCCGTGGATCGTGACGCCGTTGCGCTCGAGCGCCTCGATCAGCCGCGGAACGGCTGTCGTGGCGATCGCGTCGTCGATGAGGACGGTCTCGGCGGCGTTGCACACGCTCGTTCGCCGGGTCTTGGAGTTGATCAGGATCTTCTCGGCCATATCCAGGTCGGCAGCGGAATGGACGTACACGTGGCAGTTTCCGGTTCCGGTCTCGATCGTCGGCACGGTCGCATCGCGAACGACGGCGTTGATCAGGCCGGCGCCACCGCGTGGGATGACGACATCGACCAGGCCACGCGCCTGGATGAGGTGAGTGACACTGGAGCGGTCGGCGCTCGGCAGCAGCTGGACCGCATCTGCGGGCAGGCCACTCGCGGTCAACGACTCGCGCAAGATCGTCACCAACGCAAGGTTCGATTGCGCGGCCGACGAGGACCCACGCAGCAGCGCAGCATTTCCTGACTTCAAGGCGAGTCCGAAGGCATCGACAGTCACGTTCGGGCGCGCTTCGTAGACCATGCCGACTACTCCGAGCGGGACCCTGACCTGACGAATTTCCAGTCCATTCGGAAGCGTCGAACCGCGAACGACGTCGCCTACAGGGTCGGGCAGGGTCGCTACCTGGCGCAATCCGGCAGCAATACCGTCGATGCGCGCGCTGGTCAGCCGAAGTCGATCGAGCAGAGATTCGCCGGTTCCGCCGTCACGAGCGGTGTCGATATCCGCCGCGTTGGCCGCCAGCACCGCTTCTGCGTTGGCAAGCACCGCGTCGGCCGCCGCGTGCAGCGCGGCGTTCTTCTCGGCGGTCGTGAGCAAAGCAAGGATTCGCGACGCGACTCGCGCTTTTCGCGCAGCATCGTGAACAACCTCGCGGACGCCCTCGGAAGTGGCGCTCACCTGCGAAGACGCGGTGTCTGCACCGGCTTCGGAGGCGGACTTGGAATCGGTCGCAGCCGTCATGGGTACAGCGTAGCCACCGTGGCACACGCGACCCCGTCGCGCCTCCGACGGAATGCCCGATACGCCCGTAACCTGGGGAAGTATGACCAATGTGGACGGGCCGGCTCGTACGATCACGGTCCTCGGAAGCGTCAACATGGATCTGGTCACCACGACCGACACTCTGCCGGCGCCTGGTGAAACGATTCTCGGCGCGACGTTCGCGCTTACGCCCGGCGGCAAGGGCGCCAATCAAGCTATCGCTGCGGCCAGAGCGGGAGCCGAAGTCGAGTTCATCGGAGCGGTCGGCGACGACACCTTCGCACTCGAACTGCGCGAAACCCTCGTTCTCAACGACGTCGGCACGCAGTACCTCCGCGAGGTCGAAGGTCCGAGTGGCGTCGCGGTGATCTCCGTCGACCGCACAGGCGAGAACAGCATCATCGTCGTCGCAGGAGCCAACGCGACCGTCACCGATCTGTCCGCGGACGAACTCTCGGCAGTCGGTCAGGCCGACCTGCTCCTGTGCCAGCTAGAAGTTCCGCTGGAGACAGTGACCGCGGCAGCAAGCCACGCCCGGGCGAACGGCACCACCGTGATGCTCAATCCCTCACCGGTGCAACCACTTCCGCCGGACCTTCTGGAAGTCATCGACGTCCTGATCCTCAACAGCATCGAATCGGCGCAACTCGGTCCGGCCGTACTCGCCGCGGTCCCGCATGTGGTCACAACGTTGGGTGCGGACGGCGCAACCTATCGCGGACCCAACGGTGAAGAAGTGGTCGTGCGGTCGCTGCCTGTCGAGGCCATCGACACGACAGGCGCGGGCGATGCCTTTGCCGGTGCACTCGCGGTGGCCTGGGAGCAGGGACCCGAACGAGCGCTCACCTGGGCCTGCGCGGCCGGTGCCATCGCCACCACGCGCGCGGGAGCGAGCACCTCACTGCCCACCGAGGAGCAGATACAGGCGGCACTCACGCTGAGCGCCCATTCCTGACATTTTGGGACGGGATCCGGGCTGTTGCGAAATGAGGGGCGCACTGTCGTTAGCTTTACTAACGTTGCGCG